>NZ_BAABRT010000020.1:0-76735 GCF_039545115.1 Microbulbifer aestuariivivens
TGCGATCGTTAGTATGGATCATGGGGTTTATCCTTGGTTTTGACTTTGGGTTTAGGCACCTTCATCAAAACCGGTAAACCCCTTCTTTTCAAGGAGAGGTGTCAGATTTGGTCTGAACTAATCCAGCCGATGTTTGCCCCTGTAGCGTCAAATCCAGAAACAACAATATTTTCTCGATTTGTACCTGCTGGGATAATCGCTCTCCACCGCTCTTGGTTGTAGAGAATATTTGGTGTCAGTGGGAACGGTTCGTCAATCAATACGTTTTCTATAGGGCCATGCCAGCTCAAAATCAAATCTGCTTCATCGCCATAAAAGCATTGTCCGGTTTGATACTCCCTGCCTTCAATAAAGCAGTTAATACCCGAATCTGCGGCGATTGGCGATGCGTATGCTGGTTTGAATGTTTTACTTCGCAGGATGCGAATCAGTGAGTTTACGCTGCATTTGTGTGTGACTGTAACAGCAGCTTCCCCATGTTTTTTAGACAAATTATTATTTACTTTCATAGAATCAAATCCTCAATTTTAGTTGACTAGATTTGATTTTATTTGCCCGGAATCTACCCTGCTCAAGACGTTTCTGAAATTGATTGAACATCCTTTACGAAGGGTTGCCAATCGAGTGTATGCTGAAAGCTTTCTGATTGAAACAAACGATAACTATCAAAATTTCGAAATTGATATCTCTCTATTAGTCATGCTATTCGAAACCTCAAAATCGACTTTCATGCTAAAGTCACGCTCATTTGGAAACTCGACCTTGTCTACTATTTGCATATCTAGATTCAAGGATTTTACGATGCCAGATACAACTGAGCCGCTATTCGCCGCAAAGACTTCATCGCCGACTTTAACTGTATTTTTTATTTCATCATTTTGCAACGCTACCCCCTTAAAGCCTAGACAGCCCAACTTCGGAAAAACCTGATCTGGCTTGCCAATTACCGCTCTATTTCTTCCCTTGAAGAGTATTGCATCAAATGATCGGTGAAGAATAATAGCTAAAGCCAAGCCGAACTCCTTTATAAACTCAGCTCGCTCTATAATCAGTTCTATTGTCTCTATCGAGCCCTCAAAAGCTCCGTGAGCAATTTCGTTGCGCAGCTGTGCCAATTGAGCTAACTCAAACTCTAGCCAACCAGTTAGAATACTTTTTTCAGTTGTGGCTTCCTGCTGCTGCCGAATAGCTAGAAGATTTACCACATTTTCAAAACCTAGAGCCCGGTCTGCAATATGATTTACTCCTAGTTGTGAAAAATGGGATTGGATCAACTGATATCTAAAATTTGCGCTGTGTACAGCGTAAGCCTCACTATTTAATTTATAACCTTCAGTCTCTTGAAGAAAGGAGTTTAGGTTAGAAACCACTTCCTTTTCGCGCTCTCGTTTGTCGTTATTCTGATGGTTCGAATTCCTCAATACCTTTGTCAAATAACGCATTGAAATTTCTAAATGGTTATTTCGAATAGACTCGGGAAGAGCTTTGACCGGCAGCAACGCATCATTTATTTTCGTGGCAAATTCATCCGATAGCTTTTCAATGAAATTCTCAAGGTATCCATACAATGAGACAATAGAATGCTTATAAGTGAATTCTTTTGAAGAAATTTTGGATGGCTTAACAACTTCGTCTAAATGAGTTCTAACCAGGCTGCTAATATCGCTATCATCATTGCACATTCGCGATAGCTGATGAAAAAAAACAAGGGTTTCCTCTTCAAACTTAAGATGCTGAATTAATCCGTCAATACTGGCTGAGAAATCATCGCAACAAGGGAACATATCAGACAAATTTTGCTATAAAGTCTGATAGTAGATTTTCTCGGTCTTTTAATGCCGCCTCATTTACGTTACGTCCACCAAATGCCGCATAATTATTTTGATAAAAACTCTCAATTGCATATCTTATCTCAGGCTTTTTTCTCACCAATATATCTCTATTTTCAATATTCTGACTTAACACGAGCATCATCGGATCATAGACTGCGACAGTAGGTCTTTCGTACCATGACCATTTTCCTTTCCGCTCTCTGAATAAATAAAACGCACGCTCTTCAAACAGCTCGTACGCTAAAGAGATTGTGTTGTTGAATAATACTTCCAAATCATCTAGAACATTTTGAGATAAGTAGTTGCCCTTTTCCAAGTAGCGATCCAAATAGTTTTCCAATGAACCTTTATGCAAGTTATGTTTTTGACGATAAGCAAAAAAACGAAGAACTAACTCAACGTCATACATCGTCTTAAAAAGCTTATTCGCTGCTCTGTCACTATGAACCCCATCCTCACCATCTACATGTGGAGGGATTCCCCATGTTTCACACAAATGCCTATTTTCGGATAATTTAATGCATAGTCTGTTCAATTTGCCGTCGAAGTTTGCGTTTCGCTTTTCCTGAGCCTCGAGCCGCTCTCCACCGCTATTAATCCGGTCAAATACCATTTGCTTCATTTGCTCAGCTTCTTCTTCCGTTTTGGCTGTCTCATTTAGCAAAATGATGGATGATACATAGCGCCTATCTATGCCTTGCTTAACCAGCTTGGGAAGTTGATGATATCTTTTGCCATTCAGCTCTGGCCATTTTGTCAAACCTTCTAGTTCGTATTCGTTTTCATAAAATGATGCTATTGCTGTTAGTCGCTGCAAGCCATCCATAACTTCATAAGATGAGTAGTCGTATTCATATAAAAATATGGGTGGAAGAGGCACGTTCATTATTAACGACTCAATCAATGCAGAACGTTTTGAATTCGACCAGCGATGACGTCGCTGATATTCGGGGTTCATCTTGTAGTCATCACCGCTGACCATTGAGGATATCGTATTTAAAGGATAGCGGGCTTGTTCAGTAACAATACGAATCTCGCCCTCGCGATACTTTTTGTTAATCTCGTCATCGGACAGATTAACTTCTGGTATCCGACCATCTTCTAAAACAAGGGCCTCACCTTCCAGTAATTCTATTTCCATCACAACCCCCTTATTAGAATAAAATTTCCAAATTTATCCGAACTAGCCATTCTCTCAATCAACCAACCTCTGAGAGGCGGATATCAGAGTCCATGTCACTTAAACAAGTATTTGCAGCCCAAAGTACAAGGTCTTTTGCAGATTGCTTATTCAGGCGAGCACAAGAAGCGACAACGAGAGCCTGAGAACATGCAATTACGAAACGATCGCCAGAGCTTAACTTTCGCCCCACCACATCAAACCTGGAAAAGTAGTTGCGGCAACGTAACTGAATTTCTCTTTTAGCATCTTTGATCTCTGGTGCAGAAACCTCTTTCTTGCAAACCAAAATGGCATCTATGTTGATTGGATTTTTTGCTGCGCTTTTAGGGCTAGCTACTGACATTTCAGCTTTTACAGGATGGGCAGCAACTATATCGAAACCTGCCTCTGTTACTGAATTGAAAATTGCCATCCAACCATCAACAGTTGAGTGATGATAACTAAAGCACATCAGTCCATCCGTCTTTAGGACTCTATTGCACTCTCTAAAGATTTTACATATTTTTTGGGTAAAGCTATCACTGTCTCGATCCTGTACTTCATTTTCATGGGAGGAATCTTCTCGCGAAAGGTATTTATACTCTTTTCCAAGGGCATTACTTAACCAGGCGTAGAAAAAGTCACTTAGCTCGCTATAGTGCACGAAATCAAAATATGGAGGGTCTGTCACAATAGCGTCGACGGAAGCATCAGGAATGTTTAGGGATGAACTGTCTCCGTTTAGTATGAGAGCGCCTTTTGGCGAGGTCGAAAAAGCCTCCCAAGAGTCGACCACATCCATGCGGATAGGGTCACTACAAACGACCTTCTTTGATGATTTTTTAATCGCTCGCTCATCGATAAATATCTCGAAAGGCTCATCTAAATACTTTTTTGCTTTTAGCAAGCGGCTTTTAAACAGCGCAGAAAATGTTCCGCTGCTTTTCCCCTCGACCCCCCAAACAGTATTTTCCAAAGGTGTCCGTTCTGGCTTTAAAATATGATTTGAGAACATGTGTCTAACTGCACCGGTTCCTTCACCTTTGAAGCTACAAAATAAGTTATTAAATTCAAGAGAACCACTAAACAGGCATACAAAATGATCCCTTATAGTTTGATTCTCAATCTTGAGTATTCTATCAAGCAAAAGACCAAGGCTGAGCAGCTGCCTGTTATTGAAGAAATCGCTCCAGGTTTTGTAGTTGTATCCACGAGCTTGATTAGTATTGTAGCCAGGCCTTACTTCCATAGTCGGTAAAGGGAGCTTATGCCTAATATTATTAAGTTTCCTTTCGGCCTGATCCAGTAACTCTAGATCATACTGAGATGGTTTTATGTATACCTTTTCACCCTTTTCATTAAGGGCCATAATTGCATATAACTTATGGTATGGAGGATGGTCTTTTCTTGAAACTAGGTCTTTTATCTTATGTTCGTTACCTTGCCGATCAAAGACCTTTGATCCCTTTGCAGGGCCGTTTTGAGGATCAAAATGATGCTCACATTCAGTGCATAATGATTCATTAGAATTGTACTTGCCAACAAATACAGCTCCACAAGAAGGGCACAAAATTTGGGCATCAGGTTTTTTACTGGGGTATGCATTTTTGCTAAATATATAGCTGGAGAATAATGGTATTTCCTCTCCATCCGGAGTTTCAACAACCTTTACCCAAAAATAGTATAAGGCTGGAGTGGCTGCGGAGCAGCCAGGAACGATAGTTTTGTAATACGACTGTATCTCATGCTTTACATCTTTTTCGATCGACCTAAACTCATCCTCCAATTTACTAGGTTCTACATTGGACAGCGATTGAGTTACAGAAAAAGTACTAACTGGGTTAACATCACAGCCAATAACTTTAGCACCTAGCTTAGCCGCTTCGCCCAAAGTTGTACCGGACCCCATAAAAGGATCCAAAACAACCTTCTCGAAAAAAGTTTGCTTTTCATAAAAATCCTTCCATGCACCCTCAGACAAAGCCCCAGAGACTATCGATCGGAAAACACTCCCAAGCCGCTTTGCCCACCATTTATGTATATGGTAAATCGGCCTATTAATTTCTTTTCTATAGCTCTCTATTTCTGCAATTTGATCGATTTTTTCAAAAGGAAAATCGCTTTCTATCGAATGCTTCATTTAATTCTTACTCACTCAACACTGGCATTGATGCTGAGTTTCTCTGTTTCGCTTTGCGGGCTTTACAATCGGCAAAGATATCTTCGATAAGTTCTGGCTCACTTGTCGAGCCTATTGCAGCATTATCAATGACACAGTACATGAACTTGTTCTCGTAAATGTCTTCTCGTATAACTTCTTGGGTAACTAGATCTTCCACTTTCAAATTTTCGCAATCGAGTTTTTTAGTAACCAGAAGTTTTCGTGTATGAAAACACTTTAGCTTATAATTTAGAGGGTTAGGGTAGGTGTACATTGCTCGGTGGCGCACAGACCCCTCACCATAGGGCCCGTGACTATACTCAGTCTGATTCGCTACTTTAGCTTCTTTATGAAGCTTAAATTCGTAATTGATGAAATCCCCATGCATCAGAATGAACGTGACAATGCTCGTACTGTCGTTACTTAATAATGCATATAAGTAATAACAAGGTATATCAGCAGTTACACTGCCAACTTTTATCAACGCGGTCCCACACGGTAGGCAACTATTATAATCCATAGTCAAGCCTCGAGAATCTGCCCCGTTTGGTTTTTGTATTAGTTTTTTGACTTCAATGCCTACAATAACTCCAGTTCTTTTATCGCGAATGATTATGTCAGGAGTAGTTAGTTTTCCAGAGCTTACGACCTCCAAGTCTGGAAACGCATTTTTAATTTCTTGTTCTATTAAACAGTCAAAAGGATCGTCTTGAACTGTTCCCACCAATGCTGGGGCTCGCAGATCAATTGGGATTACTCCATCTTCAATTTTATTAAAAAAGTGGTCGTACACACTTTTCATTATTTGATGTTCATTATGATACATTCAGCTTGGCCTTCTATTACGCGAGAAAACTTGATATTGAACTCTCAAGTAATAATTGGGGTCAGAGTAAAATTTTGACACATTAATCTCTGCTTGGAAGAAAAGCACTATTCGGCATGCGGCGACTGGGATATTGAGTGGCCGTAAGGCAGAGAGATTGGATCTTACTCCGCTCAGCTGTAATCAGCAAAAGATTGCGGCAGGGATTATACGGGGGGAGAAAAGTGGTGGGCCCTCCGGGACTTGAACCCAGGACCTGCCGATTATGAGTCGGATGCTCTAACCAACTGAGCTAAGGGCCCACAGATGCCGTGGGTGGGCCACGGCGGCAGAGCAAAGTACCCGATTTCCCCTTTTGAATCAATGCCTTCAGCCCCGATGTGACTACCGGTGCCAGCGCAAGCCCAGGTTGGCACCGCCACCGCTTCAGCGCGGTCCGTCCAGTGATTGCCGGTAGCTAAAGCTCAGGAACACGGCGGCACGCTTGGTATTCAGCAGTGTCAGCCCTCCACCCAGTTCGCCCCAACGGGCGCCGCGTTCGATGTTCAGGTGCTTGCCATTGTGCATGAGCAGCCCATCTTTCCCCCCGAGGTTGACCCAGTAGTTGGCAAAAGCGTAGATCTCGCGGCTGTTATGAAGGGGATAGGCGCGCAGGCCGCTTCTGAGGGCCAGCTCCGGGGTCATGTCGGTGTACAGGTAATCCGTTTTCGTCAGCAGGCCATGCAGGTTGGTGTGGTTGGCGATGAGCTGCAGTTGCGGTTCCAGGTTGATGGCCTCGCGCACAGATATGGCGATGCTGCGCTCGGCGGAAAGCGTCACTTGCGGGCCGCGGATTCGCGCGCTGAGGCCTTGGATGGACTCGGTGTCGGCTGTGAGGTAGGAGACTTTGGCCATCACGTCGATGTAGCTCTGATCCTGCCGGTAGTCGCTGAAATACAACCCGCCGTAGTAACTGGTGAGGGTATTGCGGCCGGCAGCAAAAGCTTCGCCTTCGGGGAAGGCGGCAGTGACATCGCCGCGCGCGATACTGCTGCCGGCCAGGAGGCCCAGCTGCTGTGTGCCCCGGCATGTCGGCCCGCTGTAGAGGTATCGATCGAGCTGGATGCCGCTCAATTGTCCGTCGAAGCGGCTGCGGATATCGCCACTCCAGGAGAGCTGTTCACTGCGGTGGAAGAGCCGCACGGCGCCAGTGCCCATGCTGCTGCCGGCGTTGCCGGGGCGCTGTTGATAACCGGCTACCTCCTGCAGGGAAAGCTGCTGCGCCAGGGCTTTGATCTGACTATGCAGGGCCAGTAGTTGCGGTGTGGATACGGGGCCGTTGGGAATCTGGATACTGGCTGGCAGGGCATGAGGCGCTTGTGTTTTCGTGCCTGTGGCGTTGGCTATCTGGGCCAGTGCCCGCTGTGCCGGTAAAAACATCAGGGGTAGGCAGAAAGCTGCGAATAGCAGCGACAGTTGAGCGCAGCCGAGGGACATAAACACTTCCCTGGTTTATGAATAAAAACATCGTGAGCAAAGCTTAGACGGGCGTTGCGGATGATTGGCGCCATTGGTGGAGGCTGCGGCGAAAGCTGCCACTGAATCCGGTTGCGGTGCCCGCTGGCGGGTACGGATACGTTGTGTGTGGCTTGTTGTGTGGGGCTGAGGCTGAGGCTGGTGCTGTGAAGACCCGAGAAGAGGTTTTCAGAACAGCCAGCGTGGTAGCAGGATGCAGCCCCAGGTGAATAGCCACAATAGTAAAGACAGGGAGACGGCGGCGGAGGCTGTGTCTTTGGCGACTTTGGACAGTGGATGTGGCTCGGCGCCGATGCGGTCAACGGTGGCTTCAATAGCGCTATTAAGCAGTTCCACAATGAGCACCAGCAGGGTGACGCCGATCAGCAGTGCACGCTCGACGCCGCTATCGCCCAGCCAGAGGGCCAGTGGCAGCAGCAAGATGGCCAGGATGGCTTCCTGGCGAAAGGCCGCTTCGTTGCGCCAGGCGGCGAGCAGCCCCTGTCGGGAGTAGTTGCTGGCGTCGATCAGGCGCGCTATGCCGGTCTTGCCGGGCTTGTTGGCAGACCTGTTGCCGGGCTCATCCTGCATATGCTCCCCCTCGTTGCATGATCAGTCTTAGCGGTATCTGGCGGTTGGCGCCGCCGGGATTCATTAGGCTTTAAGAAATCTGTACGCAGACCCGCATAAAAAAGCCCGGCGGGGCCGGGCTTTGGGGTGCTTACTCGTCGAGGAAGCTTCGCAGGTGCTCCGAGCGCGACGGGTGTCGCAGCTTGCGCAGCGCCTTGGCTTCGATCTGGCGAATCCGCTCGCGGGTTACGTCGAACTGTTTGCCCACCTCTTCGAGAGTGTGGTCGGTGTTCATGTCGATACCGAAGCGCATGCGCAGGACTTTGGCTTCCCGGGCTGTGAGGCCGGCGAGCACAGAGCGGGTGGCGTCGTGCAGGCCGGTCTGGGTGGCGGTGTCCACCGGCGAGGCCTGGTTCTGGTCCTCGATGAAGTCACCCAGGTGGGAGTCTTCATCATCGCCGATGGGGGTCTCCATGGAGATGGGTTCCTTGGCGATCTTGAGTACCTTGCGGACCTTGTCTTCCGGCATTTCCATGCGCTCACCCAGTTCTTCCGGGGTGGGTTCGCGGCCCATTTCCTGCAGCATCTGGCGGCTGATGCGATTGAGCTTGTTGATGGTCTCAATCATGTGCACCGGGATGCGGATGGTGCGCGCCTGGTCGGCGATGGAGCGGGTAATGGCCTGGCGAATCCACCAGGTGGCATAGGTGGAGAATTTGTAGCCGCGGCGGTATTCGAACTTGTCCACCGCCTTCATCAGGCCGATGTTGCCTTCCTGGATCAGGTCGAGGAACTGCAGGCCGCGGTTGGTGTACTTCTTGGCAATGGAGATCACCAGGCGCAGGTTGGCCTCGACCATTTCTTTCTTGGCGCGGCGCGAGCGGGCCTCGCCGATGGACATACGGCGATTGATCTCTTTGATCTGGCCGATATCGAGGTCGGCGCGTTCCTGGCACTGGGACAGTTTGCGCTGCGAGCGGATGATGTCTTCCGCCAGCTGACGCAGGTTGTCGGAGTAGTCGCGCTTCTTCTTGATGATCGCGGGGATCCACTCCTCGTTGGTCTCGTTGCCCGGGAATTCCTTGATAAAGGTCTTGCGCGGCATCTTCGCTTTTTTGATGCACAGCGACATGATGTTGCGCTCTTGCAGGCGCACCTCGTCGAGAATATCGCGCACCTGGTTGTACAGCGGGTCGAACTGTCGCGGCGCCAGCTTGAAGAAGCGGAATACGTCGCCCACGGCTTCGAGGGCTTGACCGGCTTCCTTGGAGTCGCGGCCGTGCTTCTTGATGGCGGCGTCCGCCTTCTTCTGCGCGGCGATGAGCAGTTTCATGCGCTCGGCGAGTTCTTCCGGGTCGATGCCGCCGACGGTCTCTTCCTCTTCCTCGGTGGAGGAGTCGTCGTCATCGTCGTCAGAATCGGAGTCGTCATCCTTGTCATCGGCCTTGGTGTCCGCGGCGGCCTGGCCTGCCTGCGCGCCCGGGGGCACGTCTTCGGCCGGGTCGAGCCAGCCGGCGATCACGTCGGGGATGCGGCGCTCTTCTTTTTCGATGAGCTGGTATTCGTCAATAACCTGCTGCACGGCGCCGGGCCAGTAGGCCAGCGCGGCCATAAGCTCGCGCAGGCCCTCTTCGATGCGCTTGGCGATGGCGATTTCGCCCTCGCGCGTCAGCAGCTCGACGGTACCCATCTCGCGCATATACATGCGCACCGGGTCGGTGGTGCGGCCAACGTCGGATTCGACCGCGGCCAGTGCGGCGGCGGCTTCGGCGGCGGCGATCTCGTCAGCGGAGCTGTCGCCCTCGGCCATCAACAATTCTTCGGCATCCGGTGCGGTTTCGTACACCTTGATGCCCATGTCGTTGATCATGCCGATGATGTCTTCGACCTGATCCGGATCGGAGATGTCCTCCGGCAGGTGGTCGTTTACCTCGGCGTAGGTCAGATAGCCCTGCTCTTTACCACGGGCGATCAGTTCCTTGATGCGTGAAGTCTGCTGCTGGGTGTTGTCGGTCATGCACAACCCTGAATGTAAGGAAAAATACGGGACAAAGACGCCGGATTATAGCGCAATTGCGTTAGCAATAACCACTCTGGCTGTCAAGCGACTGGGTTCTGTGTGTGCTCTTTGAATCTGGTCTGGACCCGGGGGTGAATGAATATGGCGGCCCACTGTGAAATTTCAAGGGCGGCCATGGTTTGTCGTATTGGTTTCTCGCACGGGTTACTCGCGTTTGCGCTGCCAGTTTGCCAGCAGGGCCCGCTGTTCGGGGCTGAGCTGGCTGCCTGAGCTTTTCAGCTGCTCCAGCAGGCCGCGGTTGCGGGCCTTCTGTTCGGTCCGCTCCAGTCTCTGCAGGCAGTCGTGAAACTCTGCCTGCGGATCGTACTCCAGTTGGGTGTCGCCCTGGGCCAGCTGCCGGGCCCCCGTGACCAGTTGCGAGGCGGCGAGCTGTGCCAGCACGTCACAGGAATCTGCACCGTGGTGGGCGCGCCAGTAGCCCAGCAGCTGGTTCAGATTGTAGTCTGGCCGCTGCTGCAACAGTTCCACCAGCGCGGCAAACAGGCGCAGGTCCGGATGGCTGTTATTGCGGAAGCGGTCCAGGGTTTCGATCTGCTGGGCGAGCTGCGGATGATGCAGCAAGAGCGCGATCAGCATGCGCTCGGCCGGCAGCCGGTACTGGCCCCGGGGGCGCGCTGGTGCGGCTCCGGTCTGCGGGTAGGCGGGCTCCCGCATCTGCCCGTAGCTGTCGTCGGCGGGAGGAATATCCTCCATGGGTGGCGGCGCCGCGCCGGTCTCGGCGGGCGACGGCCAGCTCTGGGCTTCTGCCTCGCGCGGCGGCGGGCTTGAGCGGTCGGCGGTCGGCGGCTGTGCGTGGGGCTGGCCCTGCATGCGGGCCTTGGCGCTGCGGGCCAGCTCGGCGCTGATCACCTCTTCCAGGGTGGCGCGGTCGAGCCCGGTGCGCGCCGCCAGCTGCTGGAACATCAGCTGGCGGTAGACGCCGTCGGGCAGCTGGTCCAGCAGCGGGCCGGCCAGTTTGGAGAGCCGAGCGCGGCCATCCATGGTCTGCAGGTTGATGCCTTCGCCGAGCAGGTCGAACAGGAAGTCCTCCAGGGGGCGCGCCTGTTCGTCCAGAAGCTGTTCGAAACGCTCGCCGCCCACCTGGCGCACCAGGGTGTCGGGGTCCTCCCCTTCCGGCAGCAGCAGGAAGCGCAGACTGCGGCCGTCCTGCATCTGCGGCAGGGCGGCTTCGAGGGCGCGGTGCGCGGCGCTGCGGCCGGCTTTGTCGCCGTCAAAACAGAAGACGATTTCCGCGGCGTGGCGGAACGCCAGTTGGATATGCTCTTCGCCACAGGCGGTGCCGAGTGTGGCCACCGCGCAGCGGATGCCGTGTTGGGCCAGCGCCACCACATCCATATAGCCTTCCACCACGATCAGGCGCTTCAGCTCGCGGTTGGCCTGGCGCGCTTCCCACAGGCCGTACAGCTCGCGGCTTTTGTGGAAGATGGGGGTTTCCGGCGAGTTCAGGTACTTGGGCTTTTCATCCCCCAGTACGCGGCCGCCAAAGGCGATGGCGCGGCCCCGCTGATCCCGGATCGGGAACATGATGCGGTCGCGGAAGCGATCGTAGTGGTGGCGCCGTCCGGGCTTGGTTTGCCCGTCGCTGTCCTGGCGGCGGATGGCGAGGCCGGCCAGCTCCAGCTGGTCGGCTTTTTCCGCGGTATCGGCAAGGGCATTCAGCAGGTTGTCCCAGCCGGGTGGGGCGAGGCCGATGGCGAAATCGCGGGCGATCTCGCCGGATAGGCCGCGCTGGCGCAGGTAGGCCACGGCGCGGCCGGCGGATGGGTGGCTGCTCAGCTGTTGGCGGTAGAAGTCCACCGCTTTTTCCGTCAGCTGGTAGAGCGACTGGCTCTCGCGCTGGCGCTTTTCCTGGCCCGGCGCGAGTTGCTCCCGCGGAACCTCGAGCCCCATGCCGGCGGCGAGCTTTTCCACCGCCTCCGGGAACGGCAGGCGGTCATATTCCATCAAAAAGCCGATGGCGTTGCCGCTGGCGCCGCAACCGAAGCAGTAATAGAACTGCTTGTCGGGGCTGACGCTGAAAGAGGGGGTCTTCTCGTCGTGGAAGGGGCAGCAGGCGGAGTAATTCTTGCCGGTTTTGCGCAATTTCACCCGGCTGTCGATAGTTTCGACAATATCCGCCCTGGCGAGCAGGTCGTCGATAAAGTACTGGGGGATCTTGCCGGCCATAAATGCGCTCAAGGGTGAGGGGGCTGCCCTCCGCTCTAAATGATCAGCCGAGCTGAGCTTTGACCAGCTTGCTCACCGCGCCCATATCTGCGCGGCCCTGCACCTGCGGCTTAACCTGGGCCATGACCTTGCCCATGTCGGCCATGCCGGCGGCGCCGGTTTCGCGGACTGCCTCGGCGACGATCTGGGCAATTTCAGCCTCGCTGAGCTGTTCCGGCAGGAAGGTCTGAATGACTTCGATTTCCGCCTGTTCAATGGCGGCAAGCTCCGGGCGCCCGGCTTTTTCGTACTGGGTGATGGAGTCGCGGCGCTGCTTGGTCATCTTGTCCAGCAGGGCCAGGATGCGAGCGTCATCCAGTTCGATACGCTCGTCCACTTCCACGCGCTTGATCTCGGCATTGATCAGACGCAGTGTCGCCAGACGGTCCTTTGCGCGGGCCTTCATGGCTTCCTTGGTGGCCTGGGCGAGGGTTTCCTTGAGAGTGCTCATAAGAATGGGTCCGGCTGTTGTGGTGTTGTCGTCTGGCGCTGTCGAGCTGGGCCGGTCAAGCATAACGCGCTCGGCTGGCGGCGCGGAAGCGGGTGTCCACTGTGACCGGCACTGCGCTATCGCTGCGGGCCAGGTGGCGCGGGGCGCAGGCTATTCGACACAACGCAAAACGGCGCGCGAGTCGGGCTCGCACGCCGTTTTGTGGCTACCGCACGGAGCTGGGCTCCGCCCGGCCTCTCTGTGAAAGAGCCTGAAAGGCTGCTTAGTAGAGGCGCTGGAACTTGCGGTTTTCGCGCTGCAGCTTCTTGGCGTGGCGCTTAACGGCAGCGGCGGCCTTGCGCTTGCGCACGGCAGTGGGCTTCTCGTAGAACTCGCGGCGACGTACTTCGGACAGTACGCCAGCTTTTTCGCAGGAGCGCTTGAAGCGGCGCAGGGCGATATCGAAAGGTTCGTTGTCTTTGATGCGTACAGAGGGCATTAGATTACCTGTAAATTCGTTTCTCTCGGCCATTCCGGCAAATGCTCTCGCAGTTGCAATCCGGGGGCCGGTTCACAGCGAGGGCGCAAATTCTAATCACTCGGGTCGGCGATCGCAAGCCTCTTTTCCGGTATGATAGCGCCCCTCCGAAGCAGTAACGAGGTATTGGGCCTGTGCGAGTTCTCGGTATCGAAACCTCCTGCGACGAAACTGGCGTCGCCATTTACGACAGTGAAGGCGGACTGCTTGGTCACGCAGTGTTCAGTCAGGTAGACCTGCACGCCGAATACGGCGGTGTGGTGCCGGAGCTGGCCAGCCGCGACCATGTGCGCAAGTTGCTGCCGCTGGTGCGGCAGGTGATGGCGCAGACCGAAACCACCCCCGCCGACCTGGATGGCATCGCCTACACCGCCGGCCCCGGCCTTGTCGGCGCGCTGATGGTGGGCGCCTGCGCCGGTCGCGCGCTGGCCTATGCCTGGAAGCTGCCGGCGATTGCCGTCCACCATATGGAGGGCCACCTGCTGGCGCCGATGCTGGAGGAGAAGCCGCCGGCCTTTCCTTTTGTGGCCCTGCTGGTTTCCGGTGGTCACACTCAGCTGGTGGATGTGCGCGGCCTTGGCGATTACGCCCTGCTGGGCGAGTCGCTGGATGATGCCGCCGGCGAGGCCTTCGACAAGGCGGCCAAGATGCTGGATCTCGATTACCCCGGCGGCCCCAGACTGGCGGCGCTGGCGGAGAAAGGCGACCCGCAGCGTTTTACCTTTCCGCGCCCCATGACCGACAGGCCAGGGCTGGATTTCAGTTTTTCGGGCCTCAAGACCTACACCCTGACCACGGTGCGTGAACACGCGCTGGAAGACGGGCTGCCGGACGAGCAGACCTGTGCCGATATCGCCGCCGCGTTTCAGGAAGCGGTGGTGGATACCCTGGTGATCAAGTGCCGGCGCGCTATTCAGGCCTCCGGGCACAGAACCCTGGTGATTGCCGGTGGCGTGTCCGCCAACAAGCTGTTGCGCGAGCGGCTGGAGGCGCGCCTGGCGGAGGAGGGTGCCAGTGTGTATTACCCGCGCCACGAGTTCTGCACCGACAACGGCGCCATGATCGCCTACGCCGGATATCTGCGCCTGCAGGCCGGTGAGCGTACCGGCCTGGCGGTGGATGTGCGGCCGCGCTGGCCGATGACGGAACTGAGCGGCAGCGATATTCGCAACGGCAGCGGCAATGGCGACAAAGATCACAACGGGAGTCTCGCCTAATCATGGACATCGTCTACATTCGCGATCTGAAGATCGACACCATCATCGGTATTTACGACTGGGAGCGGGAGGTTCGTCAGACCGTGAGCCTCGACCTGGAAATGGCCTTTGATATTTCCGCAGCGGCCCGCACCGATAACATCGAGTACACCCTGAATTACAAGGCGGTGGCCAAGCGCCTGATCGCGTTTATCGAGGGCAGCGAGTTCCTGCTTGTGGAAACCATGGCGGATCAGGCCGCCGCCATCGTCCGCGACGAATTCAATGTGTCCTGGTTGCGCCTGCGCCTGTCAAAGCCCGGCGCCGTGCGCGGCTCCCGCGATGTGGGCGTGATGATCGAGCGCGGCGAGCGGCCCGTCGCCGGTGCGGCTGCGGGGGTGTAGGCGTGGCGCAGGTGTTTCTCAGTCTCGGCAGCAATATCGACCGCGAGCGAAATATCCGTGCCGGCCTCGATGCGCTCGCACGGGAGTTTGGCGGTGTGGGCGCCTTGCGGGTATCGCGGGTGTTTGAGAGTGTGGCCGTGGGCTTCGACGGCGAGAACTTCTACAACCTGGTGGTGGGTGTGCACACCGACCTGCCGGTGGGCCAGCTTTCCCTGCGCCTGCGCGCCATCGAAGATGCCAACGGGCGGGTGCGCGGCGGCCCCAAGTTCAGCGCGCGGACGCTGGATATCGATATCCTCACCTATGACGAGCTGGCTGGAGAGTTTGATGGCGTGCAGCTGCCCCGCGCCGAGATTGTGAAAAATGCCTTCGTGCTGCTGCCGCTGGCCGAGCTGGCGCCGGCGCAGCGCCATCCGCTCAGTGGCGAAACTTTTGCCGAAATGTGGGCGCAGTACGATAAAGGCAGGCAAAAGCTGTGGCCGGTGGATTTTGTCTGGCCCTGACGGGCACTTCTCCTCCCCTTTCCCCCTTCCATCTCTGTCCAGCGCAGGCCCCGCTGCGCTGGGCCAGGTTTCACCTGCGAGTCAGGTAGTCAGGCTGCGCCCGCCGTCCACGGCGATAATCTGCCCGCTGATATAGGACGGCTCGTCGACCAGAAAGCGCACGGTTCGCGTGATGTCCGCTTCGCTGCCGGTGCGGGCCAGCGGAATACGGGACAGGGTGCGCGCCTTGTTTTCCTCGCTGCCTGCATCCCCCGTTTGCTGTTCGGGCCAGAGTATGGCACCGGGCGCCACGCCGTTGACCCTCACCCTGGGGGCCAGCTCCAGGGCCAGACTCTTGGTCAGCATGGCGAGCCCGGCCTTGGCGGTACAGTAGATGGTGTGCCGGGGCATGGGGCGCTCGGCGTGGATGTCGATCATATTCACGATGCAGCCACTGCGTTCGACCAGGCTGGGGGCCAGTGCCTGACTCAAAAAGAAAGGGGCTTTGAGGTTGCTGTCCAGCAGCTGATCCCAGTCCTTTTCGCTGGCGCTGCCTATCGGTGTTGGATAAAACGACGAGGCGTTGTTGACCAGCACATCGACGCCGCCCCAGAGATCGCGGGCCTGCTGTGCGAGCTGTTCACAGCCGGCGGCACAGTCCAGGTCGCTTTGCAGCGCGGCGGCGGAGTCCGGGCGCAGCTGGTTCAGTTCTTGTGCCAGCCGCTGTGCGGCGGTGGCGGAGTGACGATAGTGAATGATGACGCGGTGGTCCCGGTGCAGTTCGCGGGCGATGGCCCGGCCGAGGCGCGCCGCCGCGCCGGTGATCAGAGCGTTACGCATGGTATGCCTCTTTGACTCTCGCAATCGCCTCGATGCGGGCGCGGTCCAGCGCCTTGCCCAGTGCCGCGCCCTCGAAGCCCTGCTCGATCAGGGGCTGCGCTGAGACCGCGGCTGCGGCGGCGCGCACTGCACGCAGGTAGTCCACCTGTGGGTACTCCCGGTCAGCCAGGCCCTCCCGCCCGCGGGCATCGGCTTCGCAGGCCAGCAGGAAATCCTCAAAGCGCTGCGGCCGACGCAGGGCGTCCAGTGCGCGCAGCATTTTCATCAGGGTCTGCGGCCGCAGTTCAAAGGCGCGGTGGCAGTGCAGGTGGTATTCACACACCCCGGTGGCGAGCGCGGTCAGCTCCCTGGGCACTCGCAGGCGGCGACAGACTTCCTTGACCAGTGGCAGCCCGGCTTTTTCGTGGCCGCGATGGCTGGGCAGTACCTCTTGCGGCGTGATGCCCTTGCCGAGATCGTGCAGGAGCACGGCGAAGCGCACCGGCAGTTGGGGCGGGGCGGCTTTCAGGGCCAGCAACAGATGTTTGCCGGTGTCTATCTCGGGGTGGTGTGTGGGCGGCTGAGGTACGCCAAACAGCCGCTCCACTTCCGGCAGCAGTATTCCGAGGGCGCCGCACTCCCGCAGTACCTGGATAAAGATGTCCGGGTCCGGTTCGGTCAGAGCGCGACTGATTTCCTTCCATACCCGTTCGGCCACCAGGTGCTCCACCTCGCCGGCCGCGACCATCGCGCGCATCAGGGCCATGGTGTCATCGGCGACGGTAAAGCTCAGGTGGTGGTAGCGGGCGGCGAAGCGGGCTACGCGGAGGATGCGCAGCGGGTCTTCGGCAAAGGCCGGCGAAACATGGCGCAGCCTGCGGGCCTCTAGATCCCTGCGGCCACCGTAGGGGTCGATGAGTTCGCCGGATTCGCTTTGCGCCATGGCGTTGATGGTGAGGTCGCGGCGCTGGAGATCCTGCTCCAGGGTGACTTCCGGCGCGGCGTGCACGGTGAAGCCGCCGTAGCCGTGGCCGCTCTTGCGCTCGGTGCGTGCCAGCGCGTATTCCTCGCCGGTCTCGGGGTGCAGGAAAACCGGAAAGTCTTTGCCGACGGGGGTGTAACCCAGCGCTTTCATGGCGGCCTCGTCGCCGCCGACCACCACCCAGTCCCGCTCATGGACCGGTCGGTTCAGCAGTGTGTCGCGAACGGCGCCGCCAACCAGATAGATATTCACGAGGCGAGCCCCGGGAGTGGTTGAGGCCGAGAAATGGTGGTGCCGAATACAGCCATAAATTCTTCTATATCGGCGTTGACCGCAGATGAAAGGATGAGGCGCAACGGTACAAAAGATGCGCGATGCTTCGGCAAGATAAAAAAAAGGCCCCGAAAAGACAAGGGGGCCAAGAGTCTTAGGGTATTCCTAACGAGGAGGGTGTCCGTGGCTCCAGCTGCCGGATTTGGGCGGCGGGGGCTGCGGAGAGGAATCTGTTCGGGGTGAAGGCTTGCGCCCCTGAAAATCCTGCGCATTGTATTTAAGCTGACCAACCTGTCAACTGCAGTTTAGTGCTTTTTGTTGAGGGGGTAAGCGCCTCCTTCGTCAATGCTCTACAGGGCGGAATTGTCAGAGCCGAGCTTCGGCCTGTTTTTGCAGTCTTTGGCAGCATAATTTATAAGAGTACCGGGTGCTCACAGGATAAATTCGGGTTAAGCTGCCTGTATGCAACTAGGGTTGCCCCGGCTTTTTTGGGGCCCCTGTCAGTGTTTGCAGGATGTTGGGGGGAGTTATAAAAATGAATGAACTGCATGTGCTCACTACCGGCGAGGCCGCGCGTTATTGCGGTGTAAATTTTCGAACAGTAATCCGCTGGATTGAGCGGGGGCAGCTCAAGGCCTACAAATTGCCCGGTCGCGGTGACCATCGCATCTGCGTTGAGGATTTCGTCGGTTTTCTGCGCGACAATGCCATGCCGGTGCCCAGCGAACTGGCCGGCGCCAGCCGCAAGGTGTTGCTGCTGACCTCCGACCCGGCGATCGCCGGTGCCGGTCGGCAGGCCCTGCAGCAGGCCGGTTGCGAAGTGGATATTGCCGGGGACAGCTTTATCGCCGGCACCCAGATGGCGGCCTGCAAACCGGCGCTGTTGCTGCTTGATGGCAACGAGAGCCAGCTGAACGTTTTCCAGATCCTCGACCATCTGCGTTCCCGCAGCGAGTATGCCAATGTGCATGCGCTGGTGGTGGCGCCCAGTGATGGGCAGGACCGGCAGCGCTGGCTGGAAGCGGGTGCGGACGCGGTTGTGGCATCGCCGGTGGATCACAATGAGCTGGTGGCCAAGGTGAAGCTGCTGCTCGATATCTGAGGCTTTTCCCTTGCAGGCCGAGGCTTCCCTTCCTGGGTAGTTACGTCTCGTGTGGCTTGATCTGGCCTGACCTGCCCCTGCCAGCGCCGCTCTTGGCTCGGATCATCTGAGATCGCGGCCTGCGCTCCCGGGTTTCCCCTTTGGTGGGGCAGTTCCTGCCCCGGTCCCGGGTGAACTCTTTTCCGGTGGGTTTTCCCCGTGAGCCCCCCCCTTGTGAGCGCTTCTGTTCAATAGACCTCAGTCAGTCACTCAAGGTAAGCCGACCCGATTAGTGGAGGGGCGGTTGAATACGCAGGGGTCACTCAAATGGGTTTGGGGATCAGCATGAGATCGTCCTCGTGCTCCGGGCGATCCCGCCCCTGTTCGGGGCAGTGATAGCTGGCGGTGATCTCATCGTCATGCAGGCTGTGCAGATGCACATCGAAGCCCCACAGGCGGTGCAGGTGCCGCATCACCTCGGCGGTGTCCTTGCCCAGCGGGCGGCGCCGGTATTGGGTGTGATGCAGGGTCAGTGAGCGGTCGCCGCGGGTGTCCACCGAGTAAACCTGGATATTCGGCTCGCGGTTGCCGAGGTTGTACTGTCCGGCCAGGTCGGCCCTGAGTTGCCGGTAGCCGTCCTCATCGTGGATTGATCCCACGACCATCTCTTTTTCGCGGTCATTGTCACTGATACAGAACAGCTTGAGATCCCGCATGACCTTGGGAGACAGGAACTGCAGGATAAAACTCTCGTCTTTGAAGTCGCGCATGGCGAATTGCAGAGTCTCTTTCCAGTTGCTGCCGGCGATATCCGGGAACCAGGCCCGGTCCTCTTCTGTCGGCGCTTCACAGATCCGGCGCAGGTCGCTGAAAATACTGAAGCCGAGGGTGTAGGGGTTGATGCCGTTGAAATAGGGGCTGTCATACGGGGGCTGGTAGATCACGTTGGTGTGACTCTGCAGGAACTCCATCATGAAGCCCTCGGTCACGCGCCCGCGGCGGTAAAGCTCGGAGAGAAGCGTGTAGTGCCAGAAGGTGGCCCAGCCCTCGTTCATCACCTGGGTCTGGCGCTGCGGATAAAAGTACTGCGCCAGCTTGCGCACGATCCGCACCAGTTCCCGCTGCCAGTTCTCCAGCAGGGGGGCATTCTTTTCAATAAAGTAGAGGATGTTTTCCTGAGGCTCTTCCGGGAACCGGTGCACAGATTTTTCTTCCGGGCCCTCGCCCATCTTGGGGATCGTGCGCCACAGGTCGTTAAGCTGGCGCTGGCGGTATTCCTCGCGCTCTTTCTGGCGCCGTTCCTCTTCCAGTGCAGAAATCGGATAGGGTCGTTTATAGCGATCCACGCCGTAATTCATCAATGCATGACAGGAGTCGAGAATGGCCTCCACCTCTTCGAGGCCGTGGCGTTCCTCGCACTTGGCGATATAGTTCTTGGCGAAGAGCAGGTAGTCGATGATGCTGCTGGCATCGGTCCAACTGCGGAACAGGTAGTTGCCCTTGAAGAAGGAATTGTGTCCGTAACAGGCGTGGGCGATGACCAGTGCCTGCATCGTCATGGTGTTTTCTTCCATGAGGTAGGCGATGCAGGGATTGGAATTAATAACGATCTCATAGGCGAGGCCCATCAGGCCGCGCTGGTAATTGTTCTCAACACTGATGAATTGCTTGCCGTAGGACCAGTGGTTGTAGCCCACCGGCATTCCCACCGAAGAATAGGCGTCCATCATCTGCTCTGAACTGATGATCTCTACCTGATTCGGGTAGGTGTCGAGACCGAATTCCTCGGCGATTTCTGCGATGGCCCGGTCGTACTCCTGAATCAGTTCGAAAGTCCACTCGGAAGTGGTGGAGATGGGCCCCTGTGATTTCGCATCCGGTGCGGTTGGAAATTGATCGAGCATTACGCGGCCACCTTCTGACTGAACAATTGACGGAATACCGGATAGATATCCTGCAGGTTGACGATCTGCTCCATGGCAAAGTGCTCGGGGAATAGGGTGCGCACGCTTTCGTATTCCTGCCACAGCGCCTGGTGATCCCTGGGGGTGATTTCCACATAGGAGAAGTACTGCACGTGGGGCATGATGTCGTCGATCAGTATCTTGTGGCAGGTGCTGGAGTCGTCGTTCCAGTTGTCCCCATCCGATGCCTGCGCACCATAGATATTCCATTCGCTGGCGGGGTAGCGCTCCTGCATGACCCTGCGCATCAGTTTCAGCGCGCTGGAGACAATGGTGCCGCCCGTTTCGCGGGAGTAAAAAAACTCTTCCTCATCGACCTCTTTGGCGCTGGTGTGGTGGCGGATAAAGACCACCTCTGTGTGTTCATAGCTGCGCTGGAGAAATAAGTAGAGAAGCAGGAAGAAGCGCTTCGCCATATCCTTGGTAACTTGATTCATGGAGCCGGAAACATCCATCAGGCAGAACATGACCGCCTTGGAGCTTGGCTTTGGCTGTTTGACCAGCAGGTTGTATTTCAGGTCGAAATCGTCGAGGAAGGGTACTCGCTCGATACGCGCACGCAGTTCGGCAATATCCTGCTTAAGAGTGTCCAGCTTGCGCTGGTCTCGCAGGGCGGGGTCCTTGAGTTCCTCCTGCTCAAGCTGCGCCTCAAGTTCCCGCAGGTTGCGGCGTTTGCTGCTGGTCAGGGCAATGCGGCGGGCATTGGCGGCGCGCAGAGAGCGAACCACATTAATGCGTCCGGGTGTGCCTTCATTGCTGATGCCGGCGCGAACCATCTTGAAAGTTTCATTGCCGGCCAGCCGGCGCTTGATCATGTTGGGCAGCTGTAAGCCCTCGAACATGAAATCGAGAAACTCTTCCTGAGAAATCTGGAAGACAAAATCGTCCGCGCCTTCACCACTGTCGCTGGCGCCGCTGCCTGCGCCACCGGCACCCTGCTGTCCCGGGCGCGGAATCCGGTCGCCGGAGACAAACTCCCTATTGCCCGGCAGCACCCGATCGACGTGACCCCCGGGGCCGTGGGAGAAGGTCGGCTCATTGATGTCTCGGGTGGGAATGCTGATCCGCTCGCCTTTGTCCATATCCATAATGGAGCGGTTGGTCATGGCCTCGCCGACGGCCTTTTTGATGTGGGCTTTATAACGCCGCAGAAAACGCTGCCGGTTTACGGTACTTTTTTTCTTGCCATTTAACCGGCGGTCGATGATGTAGCTCATATTACTGCCTCTGACCAGTGCTTGGCTGCGGTAGCTGGCGTTGCCCTGGGGCACGCGCACCTGCGCATCCCGTTGCCGCTGGGCGCCAACCGCTGCGCTGCGGCAGCGGGGATGTGGCGCTCTGGGCTTTCCTGTCAGTACCGCAAGACGCCAGCTGGCGCCCCGCGTGTACTGCTGGATTACTGCGACTTGCGAACCCGCAGGTACCACTCCGAGAGCAGTCGCACCTGCTTCTCGGTATAGCCCCGCTCAACCATGCGGGCGACGAAGTCGGCATGCTTTTTCTTGTCTTCAGCGGAGGCTTTGGTGTTGAAGGAGATCACCGGCAAGAGATCCTCTGTGTTGGAGAACATCTTCTTCTCGATGACAGAGCGCAGTTTTTCGTAAGAGCGCCAGTCCGGGTTTTTACCCTGATTGTTGGCGCGGGCGCGCAGTACGAAGTTGACGATCTCGTTGCGGAAGTCTTTGGGGTTGGAAATGCCGGCCGGTTTTTCTGTTTTCTCCAGCTCTTCGTTCAATGCACCACGATCAAGAATTTCACCGGTTTCAGGGTCGCGGTACTCCTGATCCTGAATCCAGAAGTCGGCATAAGTCACATAGCGATCAAACAGGTTCTGTCCGTATTCGGCATAGGATTCCAGATAAGCCGTCTGTATTTCCTTGCCGATAAACTCGACATAGCGGGGGGCCAGATATTCTTTGATAAAACCCAGGTAGCGCTCCTGCTGCTCGGGAGGAAATTGTTCCTGCTCGATCTGCTGTTCGAGTACGTACAGAAGATGCACGGGGTTCGCGGCTACTTCTGTCGCGTCGAAGTTGAACACTTTGGACAGAATTTTGAAGGCAAAGCGGGTGGAGAGGCCGTTCATTCCCTCGTCGACACCGGCGTTGTCGCGGTACTCCTGGATTGTCTTGGCTTTGGGGTCGGTGTCTTTCAGGTTTTCACCGTCGTAGATTCGCATCTTGGAGAAAACGCTGGAATTTTCCGGGTCTTTGATGCGGGACAGTACAGAAAACTGGGCCAGCATGCGCAGCGTATCCGGCGCGCAGGACGCCTTGGAAAGCGAGCTGTGTTCGAGCAGTTTTTTGTAAATCTTGATCTCTTCCTGAACCCGCACGCAGTAGGGCACCTTGACGATATAGATGCGGTCGAGGAATGCCTCGTTGTTGCGGTTATTGCGGAAAGCCTGCCATTCAGATTCATTGGAGTGGGCGAGGATGACCCCGTTGAAGGGGATGGAGCCCAGGCCCTCGGTGCTGTTGTAGTTGCCCTCCTGGGTGGCGGTCAGCAGTGGGTGCAGAACCTTGATGGGGGCTTTGAACATCTCCACGAATTCCATCAACCCCTGATTGGCGCGACACAGGCTGCCGGAGAAGCTGTAGGCGTCGGGATCGTTCTGTGGAAAATCCTCCAGCTTGCGAATATCGATCTTGCCGACCAGGGACGAGATGTCCTGATTGTTTTCGTCGCCGGGTTCGGTCTTGGAAATCGCGACCTGATCGAGAATGGAGGGGCGGATTTTCACCACCCGGAACTTGCTGATGTCACCTCGGTACTCGTGCAGGCGTTTCACCGCCCAGGGGGACATGATGGTGTTCACATAGCGCCGGGCGATGCCATAGTCCTCCTCCAGGATCTGCCCGTCCTCCTCCGGGGAAAACAGGCTCAGGGGAGATTCAAATACCGGCGAGCCTTTGATGGCGTAGATGGGGATGTTTTCCATCAGCGCCTTGAGCCGCTCAGCCAGTGACGATTTACCGCCGCCCACCGGGCCCAGCAAGTAGAGGATCTGCTTTTTCTCCTCCAGGCCCTGCGCCGCGTGGCGGAAGAAGGAGACTATCTGTTCGATCGCCTCTTCCATGCCATAGAATTCGCTGAATGCGGCGTATCGCTTGATCACCTTGTTGGAAAAGATCCGCGACAGGCGCGGGTCCCGCGAAGTGTCCACCAGTTCCGGCTCGCCGATGGCCATCAGCATGCGCTCGGCGGGCGATGCGTAGGCGCTGCGGTCGTTCTTACATAGCTCCAGGTATTCCTGAATACTGAGCTCTTCATCCTGGATGGCTTCATACCGCTCCAGGTAGTGATTAAAAATCGTCATTGTGCACAACTCCCTTTGGCGTGTCGGACAGCTCTTCCAGCCAGTCGCACCAGTATCATGCAAGCTGGGGTATCGCAGAGGCTTTCGCCTGTGTGAACAACTGACCCGTGCCTTAGACGATGCGGACGCGAACAGAACGGCAGGTATCGCGATGACTGAAAGGCGCTTCTGCGCTGAACTCTATCTTTATTACCTGTGGGACACCGGGTGTGTCGCCAAGCGAGAAGCTGTCAAAGCTCCTCTTGCATATTGAGGATAGCTTTCCGTTCGCGGTGCGGCGGGCGCAGCCGCCAACATGGGTTGAATTGGGCGGCAGTTTTGCGCTCTACTATGCGCCCCTGACGGCGTCCCTGCCGAGCGACCAATGATTGGAGATTTACCCATGGCGATCCTGGTGACCGGCGGTGCCGGCTATATCGGTAGTCACACCTGTCTGGAACTGATTAATGCGGGCTGGGAGCCAGTGGTACTGGACAATCTCTGCAACAGTAGCGCGGAAGCCCTGCACCGGGTGGAGGCGATCACCGGCAAGTCAGTTCCGCTTTACATCGCCGACGTCGGTGATGCTTCCGCGCTTCGTGAGGTTTTTACCCGCCATAAGATTGAAGCGGTCATTCACTTTGCTGGACTTAAGGCGGTGGGAGAATCGGTTGCCAAACCGCTGCGTTATTATCAGAACAATGTGGCGGCTACCTTGGTGCTCTGTGAGGCGATGGAAGAATTTGGTGTTCGCCACATGGTCTTCAGTTCTTCTGCGACTGTTTATGGCGACCCGGAAATTGTACCGGTGCCCGAGGACTGTCCGACGGACCCCGCCAACCCCTACGGCGCCAGCAAGCTGATGGTGGAAAATATTCTTCGGGATGTCTGCGCAGCCCCGGACAGCCAGTGGAAGGTGAGCCTGCTGCGTTATTTCAACCCCATTGGCGCCCATGAAAGTGGCCGGATTGGAGAGGATCCCCGCGGCACTCCCAATAACCTGTTGCCCTATGTGGCCCAGGTGGCGGTGGGTCGGCTGCCAAGCCTGCAGGTATTTGGCGATGATTACGATACTGTAGACGGCACTGGCGTTCGGGACTATATCCACGTGGTGGATCTCGCGCGAGGACATCTGGCGGCGCTGGATAAGCTGAGCCGGCCCGGGACGGATCGGGGCTGTTACACCTACAACCTCGGTACAGGCCGCGGCAGCTCGGTATTCGAGGTGGTTAAAGCCTTCGAGCAAGCGAGTGGGAAGACAATACCCGTCAGTGTGGTGGCCCGGCGCCCAGGTGATGTGGCCGAGTATTACGCTGCGCCGGCGCTGGCGGAACAGGAGCTGGGCTGGCGCGCCGAGTACGACCTGTTGCGAATGGCGCAAGACACCTGGCGCTGGCAGTCGCAGAACCCCAATGGCTACGGCGACTGAGCCGGGGTAAGTCTGAGTTTTCGCCGCTCTCCCTGCCTCGCGCCGGAACAGGTCGCTGTTGTCATTTGTGCTAGGGATAACGATTGCATAACTATGCGCGCAAAACCCGCGCGCCGCAGTTCCCTGGCTGACATCGCGGCGGGCAACCGCCGTGACGATTACGGCTCATGGCTGTTTTGCGAGGTGCTTTTCGTGATGCGTTTGGCTCTGTTGCCTTCGAGGCTCAGGCGCCGCAATCCGCGCAGAAAAACTTTTCGTCGCCAAGGCGCAGGGCGGTGAGATAGCCGCCCCAGACACAGCCGGTGTCGAGCGCGTAGACGTTGGGGGTATCGGCGCGGCCTTCGAGGGCCGCCCAGTGGCCGAAGATAATCTTGTTGTTGCGGGTCTTGCGCTCCGGGTGGCTGAACCAGGGTTTATAGCCGTTGTGGCCGGCTTCCGGTCCGCGCTTGGTGACCAGATCCAGGGTGCCGTCTGCCTTGCAGAAACGCATGCGGGTGCAGTAGTTGGTAATTGCCCGCAGCCGTTCGATACCCAGCAGGTGATCGTCCCAGCAGTGGGGTTCATTGCCGTACATGCCGTAGAAAAAGGCCTTGGCCATGGCGTCGTCGGCCAGCGCGCGGTGCACCTCGCGGGAGAGCTCCAGCGCTTTGCTCACGCTCCACATGGGTGGGATGCCCGCGTGGACCATGGTGAAGTCTTTCTTGTGCACCACCAGCGGCAGCCCCTGCAGCCAGCTCAGTAGCTTATCCGCGTCTTTTGCCCGCAGGATTTTCGCCAGGTCGTGTTCTCTGTCCGTCAGGCGCTTGGCGCCGTGAGCCAGCGCCAGCAAGTGCAGATCGTGATTGCCGAGAACGGCGGTCACCTGGGCGCGGTGCTCGTAGAGAAAGCGCAGGGTGCTGAGGCTGTCGGGGCCGCGGTGCACCATGTCGCCGGCCAGCCACAGCTTGTCCCGGTCGGGGCAAAAGTGGACTTTATCCAGCAGGCGCATAAAAGGCTCGTAACAGCCCTGAATATCTCCGATGGCGTAAGTGGCCAAAATAGTCCCCGTGGCTTTCTCGTTACGTTACCGGTTACCGATCCAGATCCAGTGCGGACAGGTGGTTGGCCAGCTGTACAAATTCCTGCACGCTCAGGGTTTCCGGCCGGCGGCCGGCATCCACCGGCAGGGTGGAGGCATCCAGTTCCGGGTACAGAGGCTTGATCGCATTGCGCAGCGTCTTCCGCCGCTGCTGGAAGGCCACGTTGACCAGCCGTTCCAGCAGTGCCTCGTCCTGCGCCGGGTAGGGAGGGCTCGCGTGGGGCACCAGGCGAACGATGGCCGAGTCGACTTTAGGCGCGGGGCGGAAAGATTGCGGCGGCACCGGAAACAGGCCCTGTACCCGGCAGTGGTACTGCACCATGACACTCAGGCGGCCGAAGGACTTCTTGCCGGGCACCGCGCTCAGCCGATCCACCACTTCCTTCTGCAGCATAAAGTGCATATCGCGGACCTTGCCGCGGAAGCTCAGCAGGTGAAACAGCAGCGGCGTGGAGATGTTGTAGGGCAGGTTGCCGACGATGCGCAGCGGCTCATCCCCGGCGAGGGCGCCAAAGTCGAACTTCAGCGCATCCTGCTCGATGATGCTGAAATCCGGGTAGTCGCGGAATTTGAATTGCAGCAGCGGGATCAGGTCCCGGTCCAGTTCCACCGCCGTCAGCGATGGGCAGCGTTGCAGCAGCAGCGCGGTGATGGCGCCCTGACCGGGGCCAATTTCCACCAGCCGGTCATCCGCTTTTGGCGCGATGGCGCGCACGATGCGCTCAATAATATTTTCGTCGACCAGAAAATTCTGGCCGAAGCGCTTGCGCGCCTTGTGCTCAAAAAAGTGATCCATAGGAAATTCTGTCTGTCTCTGCTGCAGTACCGCGGCTCGGCTATCGGTAATCGACTAGAGAGCCCGCAGCTCTGCCAGTTGTACTGCCTGGGCAAGCGCGGCGCGAAGGCTGCCACAGTCGGCTTCGTTGCGCCCGGCGATATTGAGGGCGGTGCCGTGGTCGACCGAGGTGCGGATAAAGGGCAGCCCCAGGGTGATGTTCACCGCGTGGCCGAATCCCTTGAATTTTAACACCGGCAGCCCCTGATCATGGTACATGGCCAGCACCGCGTCACAGCGCGCCAGTTGCGGCGGGGTGAACAGGGTGTCGGCGGGCAGCGGGCCCAGCAGGTGCAGCCCCTGTGCGCGCAGCCTGTCTAGGGTGGGCTCGATCACGTCGATCTCCTCCCGACCCAGGTGGCCGCCCTCGCCGGCGTGGGGGTTGAGGCCGCAGACGCCGATACGCGGTGCGCCGATGCGGAACTGGTCGCGCAGGCTCTGATGCAGGATCAGGATAACCTGCTGCAGCCGCTCGCCGGTGATGGCCGCGCTGACATCCTTGAGCGGCAGGTGGGTGGTGGCCAGCGCGACACGGAGTTCGTCCGCGGCCAGCATCATCACTACCCGCTCGGCGCCGGCCGCTTCCGCAAACAGCTCGGTGTGCCCACTGAAAGGAACGCCCGCCTCATTGATGATGCCCTTGTGCACCGGGCCGGTCACCAGTGCGTCGAAGCGGCGCTGCAGGCAGCCGCGGGCGGCACTTTGCAGGGTGTCGATGACGAAGGGCGCATTGGCGACATTGAGCCTGCCCGGCACGGCGGTTTCCGCCAGCCTGAACGGCTGCACAAAGAGGCTGCCATCCGGGGTGTCGGCCGCCGGCGCGTGAGGGTCAAACGGGATCAGGTTTAGGGGCAGGTTCATCCTGTCGGCGGTGTCCGCGAGCAGGTCGGGATCGGACAGGGCAACGATCTGCGCCGCGCGGCGGCGGTCAGCGGCGCGGCTGTTGGCCAGCCTGACCGCCAGCTCCGGGCCGATCCCGGCGGGTTCGCCGGGAGTAAACGCGATGCGTGGGATCATTGCCGGGCGCTGTCTGCGCTGTTGTCGTCCTGCAGGTCTGGCAGCTTGATCTCTACAAAGGCCTGGTCGCGAATCTCGCGGCGCCAGTTCTGCAGCTCTTCCTCATAACGACGGTTGCGCAGCAGGTTGGCGGCCTGATTGCGGATGTACTGCTCGGTCATGTCCTGGTTGCGACGGCCGTCCACGCGCAGGATGTGCCAGCCGAACTGCGATTTGAACGGCATGCTGGTTTCGCCAACCGGGGTATTGTTCATGGCCTGGGTGAATTCCGGCACAAACTGCCCGGGCATGGACCAGCCCAGGTCGCCACCGGCGAGCATGGTACCGATGTCCTCGGAGTTCTCCCTCGCCAGTTCATCGAAAGAGGCGCCGCCCTCAAGCTGTTTGCGCAGGTCGATCAGTAGGTTGTAAGCCGCGTCGTCATCGCGGATGGCGGAGGTCTTCACCAGGATATGGCGCACCTTGGTCTGCTCGACTACTTGCTCGCTGGCGCCGCGCTGGGCGTGGATCTTAAGCAGGTGGAAGCCCGCGTCGCTGCGGAAAGGCTCGGTGACATCGCCTACACCACGGCCCTGCAGGGCATCGGCAAACAGGGTCGGCAGCTCCACGGTTTTACGCCAGCCCAGGTCGCCGCCGGACAGGGCGTTCTGGCCGGCGGAATTGGCGATCGCCAGCCGGCGGAAGTCGGCGCCGTCGCGGGCCTGCTGTGCCAGCTGCTGCGCTTTCTCGCGGGCCTTGGTGACCTCGTCGGCGGGCGCGCTGGAGTTGACCGGGATCAGGATGTGGCCCAGCTCAAACTGGGGGGACTTCCAGAATTCCCCCTCCTTGGAGCGCAGGAAATTATCGATGTCCTGGTCGCTGATCTGGATGCGACGGTTAACACTGCCCTGCTCGACCCGGCGGATCAGCAGCTCGTTGCGAATCTGCTGGCGGAAAGAGCGCATCGACAGGCCGTCGGCGGCCAGGCGCTGGCGGAACTGCTCGGGGCTGGCACCGGTATTCTGCATCACCCGGGCGATGGCCTGGTCCAGCTCGGCATCGGAGATGGTCACCCCGGCGCGCGAGGCCATCTGCAGCTGCAGGCGCTCGATGATCAGTTGTTCCAGCACCTGCCGGCGCAGTATATCGATGGGCGGGGCCTGGACGTTCTGCGCTTGAATCTGTGCCGCGATGGTGCCGAGACGCTGCTGCAGCTCGCTGGCCATTACCACGTCGTCGTCCACCACCGCGACTACGCGATCGAGTTTCTGCACCTGGGCCAGCGCCGGGGCGGCCACGGCGGCACAGAGGGCCAGGGCGGGCAGCAGTGCCCGCTTGAGTGCGAATGCGGTCATTATTTTCATCACGGTTTCAGTTGTTCTCTCTGTTCGAAATTGGGGATGCCCTGATTCAGCATGCTGGTCACGCTGGTGCCCAGACTGGCGAGCCCCTTGAGCTGGAACTCTATGTAAATACCCTCGTCAAACTCAAGCTCCTCGGGGGACACCACGTCCGCCAGATCATTATCCAGGGTTCGGCGCCAGGCCAGCCGCACCATGTAGCAACAGCTGTCATATTCGACGCCGGCCATGTACTCCAGTTCCCGGTTAAAGGTCATGTCGTAGTTGGCCCGCGCCAGCAGCGCGGTGGTGGGGGACACCGGCAGCACCATGGAGGCGTCCAGCTGCTCAATGGAGCCGCGCACCAGCTCGCCGTCCAGATCCCCCACTTCGCTGCGGCGCAAATAGCGGTAGGAGAGGTTGAACAGGCGGAAGTCGCTGTCCAGGTAGCGCAGGCTGGCATTGCCCCGGTTGAGCTCGCCCCGGTCGTCGTCGTAAATCAGCTCGCTGCTGATGCGCAGTGGCTGGATGGGGCGGCTCTCCAGGCGCGCGGCGAATTCCGAGCGGGGCGCGTCCTCGGTGATGCCGGTGAGGGTGGTCTTGCGGTCCTGCAGGTAGAAAATCTGTCCGCCGCTGAGGGCAAACAGGTCGCGCCCACTTAGGGGGTCGATGATTCGCGAGGTCAGCCCCAGGGCCACGCGATCGGCGTCGTCGATGCGGTCATTGCCGGTAAAGCGGCTGTCGCGGAACAGCTGGTCGTAGCTGAAAGTGAACAGCGAGGTGTCGAACAGCAGGTCGTTGCCGCCGTCCAGAGGGTCGGTGCTGACATTGATAAAGCCGCTCTGGTCAGCGTCTGAGCTGAGCAGGGTGAACAGGCGCGGCTCCAGGGTCTGCACCAGGTCGAAGCCGAATACACTGGCGTCGCGCTCGAAAAACAGTCCGCTGTCGAGGGTGAACTGGGCGGCGGAAGCATCCGGTGAGTCGCTGGCGTCCGGGTTCAGAAACAGTGGGTCGATGCGGTAGCCCAGATAGCGGGCGGCAACACCCGGGGTGACATAGCCCCACAGCCATTGCTTTTCCCACTGCAGTTCGTAATCCAGGCGCACGCGGTCGGCGTTGACGAAGTTGCGGCTGCGCTCGGTGACGCTATCCGGGTCGCCCACGTCGGCGATAAAGCGGATGGTCTGCTGGTCGTCGTGATCCCAGCGGGTAATCTCGTGGTCCATGCTCAGGGACCAGTCGCCCCAGCGGTAGTTGCCGTCCACATCCAGGCGCGGCAGCTGGCGGTAGGTGTCGAAACGGTCCTTGACCAGCTGCTGGTAGTCCTGGGTGCGCAGGGTGGCGCTCCAGTGATCGCTGAACAGGGTCGCTGCCACGCGCTGGTTGAGGCTGGACTGCGCCGAAACGCTGAGGTTGGCGGTGTCCAGGTCGCGGAAATAGTCGGGGTCGCTGACCTTGGCGTAGTCGATATCGGTGCGCCAGAAAGTGTTGGCGTTGCCCTGCTGCTCGACATTGATCAGCCAGCGGTTTTTCCCCTTGGCCGGCAGCACCAGTTCCTCGGGGAACCCCTGGCGAATCAGCTCCTCGGCATCCTCGTCGTTGCCGCCCTTGTCGTTGGGCAGGCCGGCGGCGCGCAGCTCGCTGTTAAACAACTGGCTGAGGTGGCGCACTTCCACCTCGGCGCCGGTGCCGCGGTACTGGATATAGCGCGGCACGATGGTGGCGTCCATTTGCGGCGCGATATTCCAGTAATAGGGGATGGCGATATCCCAGCCGTTCTCGTCGCTGTTGCTGAGGCTCGGGAACAGCACACCCGACAGCCGGTCTGCGCCGACGGGAAAGCGCATATAGGGGAGGTAGAACAGCGGCACATCGAGGATTTCCAGGCGCACGTTGCGCGCCACACCCTGGCGTTCCACATTGTCGATATGGATTTCGCCGCCGCTCATTTGCCAGACCACATTGCCCGGTTCGCAGCGGGTGTAATTGCCGTCGATGAGGATCAGTTCACCGCTCGCCTCGCGGGAGGCAAAGCTGGCGCTGCCGTGCACAAACTCGCTGTGCAGGACGTAAGTGGCGTCTTCAATGTCCGCCGCCTGACTGTCGGTGCGAATTTCCGCGGCCAGTCCGCGCACCAGCAGGTCCGGCTCGCGGATTTCGATGGCGCCGCGCAGGGTGGCCGTGCTCTCGCCGCGGTTGATATCGACCTGGTCGGCAAACAGCTGCCGGTAGCCCTGGGTGATGTGCACATTGCCGCTCAGTCTCGCGGTGCCGTCGTCCAGCCATTCCGAGGCATCGGCGGTAGCGCGCAGCGGCGCGGATTCCGGCAGCAGGTCCGCATCCCGGTAATTCCGGGGCGGTGCCACAAAGGCGCCACTGCAGGCGGTGGCCTGGGCCGGGCGCATTTCCGGGGGCAGCTGCCAGGCTGGCAGCCAGTCCAGGTAGCGGTAGGGGTTGTATTCGGCGAAGCCCTCTTCACCCTGTTGCTGGGGCACCGGCTGTTCGCCGGGTAAGGGGCCCTGCGCCCACAGGGGACCGGCAACGGTGAGGCTGAGCGCACCGAGGGTGCCCAGGCCCAGCCGCCGGCGCGGGCGGGATGTCTGCGCAATTGCCATGGCGAGTCTTTGCATGCGGGGCCAGCGGGGGAAATCCAGCATCGGGTGATTGGTTCCGACTATTGTTTGTGTTTCTTCCTGAGGGGGGGAGCGCGCACGCGCGCCAAAAAATCAGCCCGGAATTCTACTTGAATGTAGATTGAATGTAGACACCGTTAACGCTCCGCGCAGCCCGGCTGTGGCGGCGCCACTGGAATTGCGCGCGGGGCTAAACTGAAATGCCGGTCTTTTGGCGGCAATTGGCGCATGTTGCCCGCCGCGCAACTCATCCGGTTACCAGGTGGTCCAACACGGCAGTGGACTCGGCGGCCCCGAATATGGCGAAATGGGAGCTTTTGCTGCATGGGGTGCTGTGCCCCGTTACAATGCGGCCCGGAACAGTTGGAGTGGCAGTGGCTCATGAGTGAGCGTTCGACAGATGTAGTGGATCAGCGGCGCGAAGCGTTGTGCGGCTGGGCCGGGCGCGCTCTGGAGGCTGGTGACAGCCTCGCCCTGCAGCCGCTGGCCGGTGACGCCGGTTTCCGCCGATATTTCCGCACGCTCACGGTGCCGAGCCTGATCGCGGTGGATTCCCCGCCGGAGCGCACCAACCCGGCGCGCTTTGTGGCCCTTGCCGATTACCTGCGCCGCCACGGTATCCACACCCCGATGGTTTCCCAGGCGGATGTCGAGCACGGCTTTATGCTGCTCGAGGATTTGGGTGACTGCCAGCTGCTCAGTATTCTGAATGATGACAGTGTCGAGGGGCTCTACGGCGAAGTGTTGAGCGAGCTGCTGTGCCTGCAGCAGATTCCGCCCAGTGGCGACCTATTCCCCCCCTACAGCCGCGAGCTGTTGCTGACGGAAATGCGCATACTGCCGGAGTGGCTGGCGGGGCAGATGCTGGGGTACACCCTCAGTGCATCCGAGAACGCGCTGCTGGAGCGTACCTTCTCCCTGCTGCTGGATAGCGCCGCCGAGCAGCCGCAGGTGCTGGTGCACCGGGATTACCACAGCCGCAACCTGATGATCCGCGACGGCGAGCGCCCCGGTGTGGTGGACTTCCAGGATGCGGTGTGGGGGCCTGTCACCTATGACCTGGTCTCCCTGTTGAGAGACTGCTACATCCGCTGGCCGCGGGAAAAAGTGGAGCGCTGGGCGCTCTGCTATGCCGCCACCGCCGAATCCGCCGGCATTATCACCGCACCGGATCCGCAGACATTCCTGCGCTGGTTCGACTGGATGGGTTTGCAGCGCCACATTAAAGTGCTCGGGCTGTTCCCGCGCCTGTGGCTGCGGGATCGCAAGCCCGGATACCTGCCGGACCTGCCCCTGGTGATTCGCTATACCCTGGAGGTGGCCGCCCGCTACCCTGATCTCGCGCCCTTCGCGGACTGGTTCCGCGAATCCCTGCTGCCACTGATCGAGCAACAGAGCTGGTACCGGGATTACCGTACCGCTGGAGAGCCCGGCGCCGCCCTGCAAAGAATGCCGCAATGAGTGCAACACAGACGACACAAATACCCGCGGCGATGGTGCTGGCGGCCGGCTATGGCAAGCGCATGCGCCCGCTCACCGAGCAGACCCCGAAGCCGCTGCTGCCGGTGGCCGGCAAGCCATTGATCGAGCACGCCCTTGAGCGGCTGGCGGCGATCGGCGTGCGCCGCGTGGTGATCAATCTGGGGCATCTCGGCGAGAAAATCCGCGCCCGGCTGGGCGACGGCGAGCGCTGGGGGCTGGATATCCGCTATTCCGTCGAGGAGCAGCCCCTGGAGACCGCTGGCGGTATCCTCAAGGCGCTGCCGCTGCTGGGTAACGCGCCCTTTCTGGTAGTGAACGGTGATGTCTGGTGCGATTTCGATCTCCGCAGTTGGCTGCGGCAACCGCTGCCGGATGACTGCCCCGGGCGGCTGTTGATGGTGCCGAACCCGTCCCATAACCCCGCAGGGGATTTTGGTATCGACAATGGCCTGCTGTCCGGCACCGCCATGCCCCGCTACACCTTCTCCGGCATCAGCTGGCTGCGACCGCAATTGCTGACTGAATACCCCAGGGTGCGGCCCTGTTTCGGCCTCGGTGAGATCTTTGTGCACCATCAGGCGCGCCTGCAGGCGGAATTGTTTGAGGGCGACTGGTGCGACGTGGGCACCCCCGAGCGCCTGCGGCGACTGGACGAGCGCCTGCGCGGCAGCGTCGCCTGAGTCGACAGCGGATTTCCGCTACAATTCCGCATCCTCGCCCATGCCATCGCATGGGGCCAAACCCACTGGGAAGACTGCACATGACGGATTACAAGATTGCCCCCTCGATTCTCTCCGCCAATTTCGCCCGCCTGGGCGAGGAAGTGGATGCGGTACTGGAAGCCGGCGCGGACTGGGTGCATTTCGATGTGATGGACAATCACTATGTCCCCAACCTGACCATCGGCCCGATGGTGTGCCAGGCCCTGCGCAAGCACGGCGTCAAGGCCCCCATCGATGTGCACCTGATGGTGGAGCCGGTGGACGACATGATCCGAATGTTCGCCGATGCCGGCGCCACCTATATCACCTTCCACCCGGAGGCCTCGCGACATGTGGATCGCTCCCTGCAGCTGATTCGCAGCCTCGGCTGCAAGGCGGGGCTGGTGCTCAACCCGGCCAGCGGGCTGGACTCTGTGCGCTACGTGATGGATCGGCTGGATATGCTGCTGCTGATGTCGGTCAACCCCGGCTTCGGTGGCCAGAAGTTTATCCCGGCCACCCTGGGCAAGTTGCGCGAGGCGCGCCAGCTGATCGACGATTCCGGACTGGATATCCGCCTGGAGATCGACGGCGGCGTCACCGGGCAGAATATTGCCGAAATCGCCGCTGCGGGTGCGGATACCTTTGTCGCCGGCTCCGCCATTTTCAATGCGGATGACTACGCCGAGGCGATCACCGCCATGCGCACAGCGCTGGAAAGTTAGTTTTTTGTCCTAAGCTCCGTGGTAGACAGGCCGGCGCTTGTCCACCCGGTGCTGGCTTTGTAAACTTGGCGGCTCGAAAATCGAGGCAGTCCCGTGAACCCACTCGTTCCCCATATCACCAGCTGGCGATGGCGCCACTGATCCGCTGAGGCCCGCACCCGCGTTGCCGGCCCCTTCCCCGCGGGCGGAGTTTTTGTTGCTGCCGCCCGAGTTGCCGATACCCAGGTAATTACTTCGGTAAAACCACCAGAGCACCCGGAGTCGCCATGACACCCAGCGAATACAGCCAACTTGCGTCCGCGGGATACAACCGTATACCCCTTGTGCGCCGTGTGCTGGCAGATATTGAAACCCCGCTTTCCACTTACCTGAAGCTGGCCGCAGGCCCCCACAGCTACCTGTTTGAATCCGTGCAGGGCGGGGAGAAGTGGGGCCGCTATTCCATTATCGGGCTGCCCGCCCGCACCCTGCTTAAAGTCCGCGGCCACCAGGTCACAGTCGAGACCGATGGCCAAGTGACCGAGCAGGTGGAGAGCCCGGACCCTCTGGCCTTTGTGGAGGAATTCCAGGGCCGCTACCGGGTGCCGGAACTCGAGGGCCTGCCGCGCTTTAACGGCGGTCTTGTCGGTTATTTCGGTTACGACTGCGTGCGCTATATCGAGCCGCGACTGGCGCACACGGCGCCGCCGGATACCCTCGGCAACCCGGATATCCTGCTGATGGTCAGCGACGAACTGGTGGTGTTCGACAACCTGGCCGGCGCCGTGATCCTGATCGTGCACGCGGACCCGCAGCGGGAAAACGATTACCAGCGCGCCCAGCAGCGCCTCGATGCGCTGGTGGCGCAGCTCTCCCAGCCACTGCCGGACACGGTGCAGCTGGATCTGGATGGCGCCGGGCTGGAAGAGGGCGCCTTCGAATCCCACTTTGGCGAGGCCGAGTTCAAGCTTGGGGTCGACCGGGTGAAGGACTACATTCTCGCCGGCGATGTAATGCAGGTGGTGCCGTCCCAGCGCCTCTCGGCGCCGTTTGCCGCGCCACCGCTGAACCTGTACCGGGCGCTGCGCAGCCTCAACCCCTCACCCTATATGTATTTCCTCGACCTGGGCGATCACCAGGTGGTCGGTTCCAGCCCGGAGATTCTGGTGCATCTGGAAGAAGGCGCCATGACCGTGCGCCCGCTGGCGGGCACCCGCCGCCGCGGCGTCACCGAGGCCGAGGATCTCGCCCTGGAGCGGGAGCTGCTCGCCGACCCGAAAGAGATTGCCGAGCACCTGATGCTGATCGACCTGGGCCGCAACGATGTGGGCCGGGTGGCCGAGACCGGCAGTGTCAGTGTGACCGAGCAGATGGTGGTGGAGCGCTATTCCCACGTCATGCACATCACGTCCAACGTGACCGGCCAACTGAAGGCCGGTCTCAACGGCATCGACGCCCTGCGCGCGGCACTGCCGGCGGGCACTTTATCCGGGGCGCCAAAAATCCGCGCCATGGAAATTATCGACGAGCTGGAGCCCGAGAAGCGCGGTATCTATGGCGGTGCCGTGGGTTACCTGGCCTGGAACGGCAATATGGATACCGCCATTGCCATACGCACCGCGGTCATCAAAGGCGGGCGGGTCTATATCCAGGCGGGCGCCGGCCTGGTGGCGGACTCCGACCCGCAGGCGGAGTGGGAAGAGACCATGAACAAGGGCCGCGCCCTGTTTAAGGCCACAGCCATGGCGACCGCCGGCGGCGCCCACAGTCGCCAGGTTGAGGTGGCGCACCATGAGTGAAGTGTCGGCGCCACCGGCGCTGTCCGTAGCTGAGGTCTGCCAGCGCATCGTTGCGGCGCCCCTGTTCAACCGTTTGATCATCGGCCTGATTCTGCTGAATGGCGTCGCTGTGGGGCTGGAGACATCGGCCTGGGTCATCGAGCGTTTCGAGGGGCTGCTGCAGGGGATCAACCGGCTGATCCTGACCGCCTTTGTGGTGGAGGCGCTGGTCAAGATGGCGGCGCATGGCAATCGCCCCTGGCGCTATTTCGCCAGTGGCTGGAACTGTTTCGATTTCGCCATTATCGCCCTGAGCCTGATCCCGGCGGCGGGTCCGCTGGCCACCCTGGCGCGGCTGGTGCGGGTGCTGCGGGTATTGCGGCTGGTTTCGGCTTTTCCCGAGCTGCGCCTGCTGGTGGATACGCTGCTGCGCAGTCTGCCTAGCATGTTCCACATCGCGCTGCTGATGGGGATTATTTTTTATATCTACGCTGTCGCCGGTTATTTTCTTTTCCACGAAATTGACCCGACCCACTGGCGCAACCTGCCCATCGCGCTGCTGAGCCTGTTCCGTATCGTCACCTTCGAGGACTGGACGGACATCATGTATACCGCCATGGAGGTCATGCCCTGGGCCTGGGTGTACTTTGTCAGCTTCGTGGTCATGGGGGCCTTCGTGATGATCAACCTGTTTATCGGCGTGGTGCTGAACAATCTCGAGGAAGCCAAGCTGCGCCGGCTGGATGAATTGCAGATGCCGCCCAGCCAGACAGAAATACTGCGCGAGCTGCGCGCCACACAAGAGGCCCTGGCGCGCCTGCAAAAGCGCATGCAGGACGCACCGGTCCCATCGACCGACAGAACCCCCGGAGGAGCCGCGCAATGATTCTGATGATCGACAACTACGATTCCTTCACCTGGAACGTGGTGCAGTACCTGGCGGAGCTGGGCGCGGAGGTTGTGGTCAAGCGCAATGATGAAATCTCGGTAGATGAAATCGAACAGATGGCGCCGGAGAAAATCGTCATCTCCCCCGGCCCCTGTACCCCCAATGAAGCGGGCATCTCGCTGGATGTCATCCGCCGTTTTGCCGGGCGCGTACCGATCCTGGGTATCTGCCTCGGCCACCAGAGCATCGGGCAGGTCTTCGGTGGGCGCGTGGTGCGCGCGGGCAAGGTGATGCACGGCAAAACCTCCCCCATCGTGCACAACAACCTGGGGGTGTTTCACAATCTGTCGAACCCGTTCGAGGCCACCCGTTACCACTCACTGGTGGTGGAGAAAGGCAGCCTGCCGGAGTGTCTGGAAATCACCGCATGGACCGAGACCGAGGACGGTGAGATCGACGAGATTATGGGCTTGCGTCATCGCGAGCTGGCGGTGGAGGGGGTGCAGTTCCACCCCGAATCCATCCTCACGCAGCACGGCCACGATATGCTGCGCAACTTTCTCGAGGCCTGAGCGGCCCTCGTTACACAATTAAAAATTTAAAAAAAGGGGGGGGGTATGCTGATACAGGATGCTATCGCCAGACTGGTGGACAATAAAAACCTCAGCCGCGCGCAGATGCGCGAAGTGATGGGCCAGATCATGCGCGGCGAGGCGGAGGATGCGCAGATCGCCGGCCTGCTGGTCGCCCTGCGTATCCGTGGCGAGACCGTGGAAGAAATTACCGGCGCGGTGGAAACCATGCGCGAGCTGGCCATCAAGGTGCCCATGCAGCATCAGGATGCGGTGGATATCGTCGGCACCGGCGGCGATGGCGCCAACCTGTTTAATGTTTCCAGCGCTGCCAGCTTCGTTGCCGCCGCCGCTGGCGCGCGGGTTGCCAAGCACGGCAATCGCTCGGTCTCCTCCAGCAGTGGCGCCGCCGATCTGCTGGAGCGGGCCGGTATCTATCTGGAGCTGGACCCCGGACAGGTGGCCCGCTGCATCGACACCATCGGCGTCGGTTTTATGTTTGCGCCCAGCTTTCATCGCGCCATGCGCTTCGCGGTGGCGCCGCGCCGCGCACTGGGCATGCGCACCATCTTCAATGTGCTCGGCCCGCTGACCAACCCCGCCGGCGTCAAGCGGCAGGTGATCGGTGTTTACGATCGCAGCTACTGCCGCATGTTGGCGGAAGTGTTGCAGACCCTCGGCTCCGAGCATGTCCTGGTGCTGCACAGTGAGGACGGCCTCGACGAGATGAGTCTCGCCGCCGATACCTTCGCGGTGGAATTGAAAGATGGTCAGCTGCGCGAGCGCACCCTGCGCCCGCAAGACTTCGGCATCGAGTGCCGCAGCCTCGACGGGCTGGAGGTGGAAGGCGCAGCGGAGTCGCTGGCGCTGATTGAGGACGCCCTCGGCAAGCGCGCCTCGGCGGCAGCGGAAAAAGCCGCCGACCTGATCGCCCTCAACGCCGGGCTGGCGATATACGTCAGCGGCGTGGCCGATACGGCAGAGCAGGGTGTGGCCATGGCACAGGACGCCATTGCCAGCGGCCTGGCGGCGGAGAAAATCAAAGACCTGGCGGCGTTCACCAGCGCCTTCCGGCCAGTGGAGGTGAGCCAGTGAGTACCCCGACCATCCTGAAAACCATCATCGAGCGCAAGTGGCAAGAGGTGGCGGAGCGCAGCGGCAAGACCCCGCTGGCAGAAGTGCGCGAGCGCGCCGCGGCACAGCCAGCGGCGCGCGGCTTTGTGCGGGCCATTGAGCAAAAGCTCAGCGACGGCGAGGCCGCGGTCATCGCGGAAATCAAGAAGGCCTCCCCCAGCAAGGGGGTCATCCGGGAGGATTTTATCCCGGCGGAAATCGCCACCAGCTACGAGAAGGGTGGCGCCGCCTGTCTGTCGGTGCTGACGGATGTGGACTTTTTCCAGGGCGCCGATGCCTACCTGCAGCAGGCCCGCGGTGCCGTGCGCCTGCCGGTGTTGCGCAAGGACTTCACCGTCGATCCCTATCAGGTGTATGAAGCCCGCGCCATCGGCGCCGACTGTATCCTGCTGATCGCCGCCTGCCTCGAAGATGGCCAGATGCGCGACCTCAATGGTCTGGCACAGGAAATCGGCCTGGACGTGCTGGTGGAAGTCCACAACGGGGCGGAGCTGGAGCGCGCACTGGTCCTGCCCAACCGGCTGATCGGCATCAACAACCGCAACCTGCACACCTTTGAAGTGCAGCTTGAGACCACCTTCCAGCTACTGGGGCGGATTCCCGACGACCGTATCGTCGTCACCGAGAGCGGCATTCACACCACCGATGATGTGGCGGCAATGCGCGGCCACGATGTGCACGCTTTTCTGGTGGGCGAAGCCTTTATGCGCGAGAAAGAGCCGGGGCGTCGACTGCTGGAGATGTTCAACTGATACCGGCCCAGGCTGGCCACCTTGAGCCCCCAGCTTATTGCCGGTGTCATGTCGTCAGTTAGCGCTATGGTGTGGCGCCGTCTGGCATCGCTGCTAGCGGCAGCCTGCGCATCGAACGAAGGGGTGTTTCAGGACGGGACAGAGCCATGAAAAAGGGCGACCCAGTGGATCGCCCTTTCCATTGCAGTCGACATCAATAGTGCCGTTGGCAGAAACCGTCAGCGGGTTCCGTAGACCACCATGGTCTTGCCTTTGACCGATACCAGCCCCTGGTCTTCCAGGGTCTTGAGCACTCGGCCCACCATTTCGCGGGAGCAGCCGACGATGCGGCCGATTTCCTGGCGGGTGATCTTGATCTGCATGCCTTCGGGGTGGGTCATGGCGTCTGGCTCGTTGCACAGGTCCAGCAGGGTGCGGGCCACGCGCCCGGTGACGTCGAGGAACGCCAGGTCGCCCACCTTGCGCGTGGTGCTGCGCAGGCGACTGGCCATCTGCGTGGCCAGGGCGAACAGGAACTCAGGCTGCTGGCGGCTCAGTTCCATAAATTTGCTGTAGGAAATTTCCGCCACTTCACACTCGGTCTTGGTGCGCACCCAGGCGCTGCGGGTGTCCTGGTCGAACAGACCCATCTCACCGAAGAAGTCACCGTCATTGAGGTAGGCAACGATCATCTCGCGGCCTTCATCATCTTCGATCAGTACGGTGACGGAACCGCGCATGATGAAATACAGGGATTCGCAGCGATCGCCGGCATAGATAATGGTGCTCTTGGCTGGGTAGCGGCGGCGGTGGCAATGGGCGAGCAGATCCTCGATATTGCCGCTGGAAAGGGGTTCTTCTGTAGCAACCGTCACGAATCGACTCCTATGGTTCACTCTTACTGCCCGACCCAAGCCTGAAAGTGGGTTCTGCGGGGGTGTGCGGATTATGACGTGAAAAACCCGCCCCCGACAGGGGTCTTGGCGGGCAAAGCGTTGCAGTGTGACCTGTTACGCCTTGCTGGATTATGGATGTTGACTTCCCTGCACGGAGTGGAAGTTGATTGCTGCGCCAAGGCGCTTGGCATCCGTTGTTCTGCCGTTTGGCACTATACCGGAAAACCTGCCGGAAAGTTTTTTTCGTCTTCTGTGCTAAGCTTCGCCGCCTGTTTTGGGCAGCTGATAAGTGGATAAGGAGAGGGTGTATGCAGGGTAAGGTGACCTGGGTCGACGGGCTGATGTTTGTGGGTGAGGCTGGCAGCGGCAATTCCGTGGTGATGGAAGGTGGTGAGAAGAACAATGGTATCCGCCCCATGGAAATGATCCTGCTGGGGGTTGGTGGCTGCGCCTCTTACGATGTGGTTTCCATCCTGAAGAAGAGCCGCCAGGACGTGGTTTCCTGTCATTGCGAGCTGAATGGGGTGCGCCCGGATACGGTACCTTCGCCTTTTGAGCGCATTGAGATGCAGTTTGTGGTGAAAGGCCGCAACATCAAAGAGGCTCAGGTGGCCCGTGCGGTTGAGCTGTCTGCGGAGAAATATTGCTCGGCTTCGATCATGCTGCGCAATGCCGGCGTGGAGATCAGCCACAGCTTCCTAATCGAGGAGGTCTGAGCCGTTAGCCCTAAGTCATGTGCCTGATGAGGCTTTAGCCTCTGGGGCCTGAGCCTGAGCCTGAGCCTGAGCGGCCGTGCAGCAAGTCCAATGCGGGCCAAGGGGCCCGCGGCTTGCAGAATTGACGTGCAGAGTTGATAAGAACAACAGGCCGATGGCTAAGCAAATGGGCGCACCGCGCCCCGTGCTCAGATGCGGTAGCTGATACTGGTCATTACCTTGGAGACCAGTGTCATCACCCCCTTCATCGGTGCCGGAAAGCGCGCGCCGCCAGCACTCAAGGCGGCGTGGCCGTGTTCTTGTTCATCGATGCGCATTTGCTCGACGACGGCGCGGCTTCTCGCGTCCTGTGCCGGCAGTCGCTGCAGGTGACTTTCCAGGTGTTTACACACCTGTTCCTCAGTGGCGGCGACAAAGCCGAGACTGACCCGGTCGCTGACTTTGCCGGCGGCGGCACCGAGACCGAAAGAGAGGCCGTACCAGAGGGGGTTGAGCAGGCTGGGGCGGCTGTCCAGTTCCCGCAGGCGCTGATCGCACCAGGCCAGGTGGTCGATTTCCTCGTCTGCGGCGCGCTCCATCTCCCCGCGTACCTGCGGCAGCTTGGCGGTCAGGGCCTGGCCCTGATAGAGGGCCTGGGCACAGACCTCGCCACTGTGGTTGACGCGCATAAGGCCGGCCGCATGGCGACGCTCGGCTTCTGTCATCTCGCTCTCGATTTCGCCGCGAGCCGGCGAGGGGCGGCCGTGACTGGGTGCGCCGGGGCTCAGGGTGCGCAATGCGCGGTCCGCCTGGATCAGCAGCCGGTCGAGGCCGGTCAGTCTGCGCTCACTCATCGTTATTCCCCATATTTGCTCTGACACCTTCTGTGCAATAGGCGGGTGGCTGAGCATTTCAGCCGCCCGCCCGTGTGCTCAGGAGCGTTCCCGCTCCACCGCACGGTAGCCAATATCCTTGCGGTAGAACATGCCATCCCAGTGAACCGCTTTGGCGCACTGGTAGGCATTGTCCTGGGCTTCGGCGACGGTGTCTCCCAGCGCCGTGGCGCAGAGTACCCGCCCGCCACTGGTGACCACCCGCTCACCGTCCAGCGCCGTGCCGGCGTGGAAGATCTTGGCATTGTCGCTGTCGGCCCGGTCCAGTCCGGAAATGGCGTCACCCTTGCGGTAGCTGCCCGGATAGCCGTTGGCCGCCAGCACCACACCCAGCGCCGGGCGCGGGTCCCAGTCGATGCTGACCTGGTCGAGTTTCTTGTCCAGGGCAGCCTGACACAGGGCAACCAGGTCGGACTTGAGCCGCATCATGATGGGCTGGGTTTCCGGATCGCCAAAACGGCAATTGTATTCAATGACCTTGGGCTCGCCGTGCTGGTCGATCATCAGGCCCGCGTACAGGAAACCGGTATAGGGCATGCCCTCGGCGGCGAGGCCCTTGACGGTGGGCTCGATCACCTTGCTCATGATGCGCTCATAGACTTCGTCGGTCACCACTGGCGCCGGGGAATAGGCGCCCATGCCGCCGGTGTTGGGACCGGTGTCGCCGTCGCCGACGCGCTTGTGATCCTGGCTGGTGGCCATTGGCAGAATATGCTCGCCGTCCACCATAACGATGAAGCTGGCTTCCTCCCCGGCGAGGAACTCCTCGATAACGACCCGGCAACCGGCATCGCCGAAGGCGTTGCCGGACAGCATGTCGCGCACCGCCATCGCCGCCTGCTCTTCGGTTTCGGCAACGATGACCCCTTTGCCGGCGGCCAGGCCGTCGGCCTTGACCACGATAGGCGCGCCTTTTTCCTGAATGAAGGCCAGTGCCGGTTCCACCTCGGTGAAGTTGCGGTAATCGGCGGTGGGGATCTGGTGGCGCTGCAGAAAGTCCTTGGTAAAGGCCTTGGAGCCCTCCAGCTGCGAGGCCGCCTTGCTGGGGCCGAAGATGGCCAGACCGCGGCCATTGAAGAAATCGACGATGCCGTCTACCAGCGGCGCTTCCGGGCCGACAATGGTCAGCTCGACATTGTTGGCTTCGGCGAAATCGGCCAGAGCGGAGAAGTTGTCCACACCGATGGCCAGGTTCTGCACTTTGGGCTCGCGGGCGGTGCCGGCATTGCCCGGGGCCACGAACACGGTGTCGACGGCGGGATTTTGGGCCGCTTTCCAGGCCAGGGCGTGCTCGCGGCCGCCGGCGCCAATAACCAGTATGTTCATTCCGGAATCCCCCTCTTGAAGGCGTTGAATTAAAAAGCGTTGAAATTTAAAGGTGCGCTATTCTAGCCCGGAAACCGGGTAGGCAAGAAAAAGCCGGCCCGTGGGCCGGCTTGCCGGGAAGAGCCGGTCAGTGGCGGAAGTGTCGCATGCCGGTGAAGACCATGGCCATGTCGTGCTCGTCGGCGGCGGCGATGACTTCCTCGTCGCGGATTGAGCCGCCCGGCTGGATCACGCAGCTGATGCCGACGGCGGCGGCATTGTCGATGCCATCGCGGAAGGGGAAGAAGGCGTCTGACGCCATCACGGAGCCCTTGACCTTCAGGCCGGCGTGCTCGGCTTTGATGGCGGCGATGCGGGCGGAGTTCACGCGGCTCATCTGGCCGGCGCCGACGCCGATGGTGCGGCCATCCTTGCCGTAGACGATGGCGTTGGATTTGACGAACTTGGCCACTTTCCAGGTGAACAGCAGGTCGCGGATTTCTTCCTCGCTGGGCTGGCGCTTGCTGACCACCTTGAGGTCCGCGGCGGTGATGACGCCGTCATCGCGATCCTGTACCAGCAGGCCGCCGTTGACGCGCTTGTAGTCCAGGGTCGGCAGGCGGGTCTCGCCCCACTGTCCGCACACCAGCAGGCGCACATTCTTTTTCTCCGCCACGGCGGCGCGGGCCTCTGCGGACACCGATGGCGCGATGATCACCTCGACAAACTGGCGCTCGACGATGGTCCTGGCGGTATCGCCGTCCAGCTCGCGGTTGAAGGCGATAATGCCGCCGAAGGCGGACTCGGTATCGGTGGCGAAGGCCAGGTCATAGGCCTTGCCGATGGAGTCGGCAATGGCGACGCCGCAGGGGTTGGCGTGCTTGACGATGACGCAGGCGGGTTCGTCGAACGCTTTAACACACTCGAGCGCGGCATCGGTATCGGCGATGTTGTTGTAGGACAGCTCCTTGCCCTGCAGCTGTTCCGCGGTGGCGATGCTGGCTTCGGCCGGGTTGGCCTCGACGTAAAAGGCCGATTGCTGGTGCGGGTTCTCACCGTAGCGCAGGTCCAGCTTTTTGATGAACTGGCTGTTGAAGGTGCGCGGGAACGGCTGCTTTTTGCCATCCTCGATGGCGCCCAGATAGTTGGCGATGGCGCCGTCGTAGCCGGCGGTGTGCTCGAAGGCTTTTACCGCGAGGTCGAAGCGGCGCGCGTGGCTCAGGGCGCCATCACAGCCCTTCATCTCGGCGATGATGCCGTCGTAGTCGCTGGCATTGACCACGATCGCCACATCTTTGTGGTTCTTGGCCGCGGCGCGGACCATGGTGGGGCCGCCAATATCGATATTCTCGATGGCGTCGGCGAGGGTGCAGTCCGGCTTGGCAACGGTCTGGGCGAAGGGGTAGAGGTTGACCACCACCATATCAATCGGCGTGATACCGTGCTCTGACATGATGCTGTCGTCGGTGCCGCGACGACCGAGGATGCCGCCGTGGACCTTGGGGTGCAGGGTCTTGACCCGCCCGTCCATCATTTCCGGGAAGCCGGTGTAGTCGGAGACTTCCACCACCGGAATGCCGGCCTCCTTGAGCTGGCGGTGGGTGCCGCCGGTGGAGAGGATTTCCACGCCCATGGCGGAGAGTTCCCGGGCGAATTCCACGATTCCGCTTTTGTCTGAAACGCTGATCAGCGCGCGACGGATCGCAACCTTGTCAGTCATAGCACTTGGTCCATTTGGGTTTCTGAAAAGGGTAGCTCTCCCGTCCCCGAAAGCGACGGGAGAGGCCGCTTAACTGACTGGCCAGCGGGGCTAAGGTCCGGGGCGGTGTCAGTGGGCGGCGGCTGGCGGGAATATCCTGTCGCCAGCAAATAGCGAGGGGGGATGAGTAGCCTCATCCCCCCTCAAGTATTCAGCGGTAAAACCCGCTTGCGTTTACAGCAGGCCGTAGCGCTTCAGCTTCTTGCGCAGGGTGCCGCGGTTCAGGCCCAGCAGCTGCGCGGCCCGGGTCTGGTTGTGGCGGGTGTTCTTCATCACCACTTCCAGCATCGGCGCTTCGATTTCGGACAGAACCATATCGTAAACGTCGGTCACCATCTGGCCGTCCAGATGGCGGAAATAGTTTTCCATCGCCTGCTCAACGGCATCGCGCAGCGATTGCTGCTGAGGTTGTGCCAGTTGAGTCTGTCCCCCTGTGGATACCTCATCGTTATTGGCATCCTGAATCAGTGCTTCGTTATTCATGCCGCTTGTGCCCCTCTATTTATTCGGCGTTCAAACCAGGTCTGAACGCTGGCATGTTGTGCTTCTGCGCTATCCAATTGGAGAAAGGTCTTGCGAAAGGACTCGCTGTTGGCGAGTGTCTTCAGGTACCACCCAACGTGCTTGCGGGCGATACGGACCCCCATCACTTCACCGTAAAAACGGTGCAATTCGCCCAAGTGGGCGAGCAAAATATCCCTGACTTCTTCCAGTGAGGGTTCGGGCAGCCGCTCGCCGGTGGCGAGGTAATGGGCAATTTCCCGAAAGATCCATGGCCGTCCTTGTGCTGCACGGCCGATCATTACTGCAGCGGCACCGGTGTAATCGAGCACTTGTCGCGCCCGTGCCGGACCGGTGATGTCACCATTGGCGAAAACCGGAATTTTCACTCTGGATACAATATCGGCAATGGTATCGAATTCGGCCTGACCGTGGTAGCCGCAGGCCCGGGTGCGCCCGTGTACCGCCAGCGCCGAGATGCCGATGTCCTCCGCCATTCTGGCGATGGTGACGCCATTGCGGGTCTCCGGACACCAGCCGGTGCGGATCTTCAGCGTCACGGGTACGGAAACGGACTGGACCACGGCCTGCAGGATATCCGCCACCAGCCTCTCGTCGCGCAACAGGGCGGAGCCGGCTGCCTTCTTGCAGACCTTCTTCGCCGGGCAGCCCATGTTGATATCGATGATCTGGGCGCCGCGACGCACGTTTTCCCGCGCTGCCGCAGCCATCATCTCCGGGTCGCCGCCGGCGATTTGTACCGAAATCGGCGCTTTCTCACCGCTGTGATCGAGGCGGAATCGGGATTTGCGGCTGTTCCACAGGCGGGTGTCCGCTGTGACCATCTCCGAGACCACCAGACCGGCACCCAGTTGCCGGCACAATTGCCGGAAAGGGCGATCGGTGACGCCGGCCATGGGGGCCAGGATTACCGGATTGCCGATAGCATAGGGGCCGATGGCAATGTTGCTGGACACGTCTCGCTCCGCGGTTTGGACGCCAAGAGAGCCGCGCTCCCGCACGGGATGGCTCGGGCAAAAAGAGCCGCATATCATAGCGACTGCCCTGGGAATGGAAAAGCGAAAAATCGCGCAAATTGGTTGTGCGGTGTGCGTTGTGCGCGAGTATTGCGCAGCTTTTGCTGAGAAATACGCCGACTCGGCGGCGCTTCTAGCGCTTGCTCGGGGCTATCCGCAGTTGGTAGTTCATCGCTTCGGGGCCGGGATCGACAATTTCCAGGCCGATATGGACCGGGTTCCCCGCAGGCATCAGGGTGCGCCCGGCCAGTTCTCCCTGCAGGTAGTCGGCAGGGGTGAAGATGCGGCTGGCGACCGGGCGATCCTTGATGTCGCTGAAGGAGAGCAGCAGCGCCGGGAAGGGTTGGGAAAAGCCGGCGGTATTGAGCAGCACGGCGTCCACCACCAGCGCGTCCTGCCGCTGTGGATGGCTGCGAACAACCAGGTTGGAGGTGCGGATGGCGCTGGTATCGACAAGCTCCGGCAGCTGGCAGTCGAGGTGCGGGCAGACCTGGCTGTACAGGGTGCGCCAGGGCTCGTGTTTGCTGAGGCTGTCGAAGCGGAAAAACATCAGCTGGGCCAGAAGTCCTGCACTCAGCAGCAGCGCCAGCAGCCACCATATCCAGCCGGGCACGCGCCGCTCCCGCTGCGGTTGCCAGCGTACTTCAAGAGGTGCGGGTTCGATGGAGGAGATCAGCTGCTCCCGCCCGGACCATGGCGCCTCCCTGTTGGGCTGGCTGCCCTTGCCCTTTGCGCTGGCAGCGCCAGTGGCGCCTATCTCGCGCAGTCTTTTCCCCATGGCGCGCCGCTCGGCGAGGGCGCGGCGGGCGCGCTGCGTGTGGGGCTGGTCGTGGGGGACTTCGCCCCAGGGGTTGTCTTTGGGGCTGGTGTCATCGTCGTCCAGCAGAAAGTCGGAGATCTGCTCCTCTGCCTCGTCCGCACGGTGTTTGCCATGCCCACTGCTTCCCGATAGCTCCTCCCAGTCCTCGAAGGCGTCGGCGATCAGCGGCTTGTCATCGCGCTCTTTCTTTCGGCGCTTCGCCCCCTGGGACTTGTTCGGGGCCATGGTGGGGGGGGAGGGCTCGTCCTCGCCATCGAAATCGAGATCGTCGTGGATCAGGAAGTCGTCGTCTTCGAGCAGGGCATCCAGGTTTTTCTTGGCTTCGGGGCTGCTCTCACTGAGCAGGATGTTCTCGTCCGCGCGGAACACCTGCAGGCAGGAGCCACAGCGCACGGCACCGCGGGCGGCGCGCAGCTGCTGCTCATTGACATGGAAAGAGGTGCTGCAGTGGGGGCAGCGGGTTACCAGTTGCGACATGAAAGTTCGTCGGTCTGAAAGCGATGGTCAAGTCTACCAGTGAGCGGCGCGGCGGCGTAAGTGCGGCCGAACAGCTCTGGGCAGGTGTTCAGCCGTGCGGCGGTGGTTATCAGCGGATGCGGGTGCCCGACAGGCAGACCCAGCCCTCTTTGCTGGCATTCTCGTCGAAGGCCACCTGGCCCTGGTAGGCGGCGCGCACCTGATCCGCCTGTGAAACCAGCACCCCTGACAGGCACAGGCGCCCGCCCACCTTGGTGAGCGCCAGCAGCTGCGGGGCAAGATCCACCAGCGGTCCGGCGAGGATGTTGGCCAGCATGATGTCCGCCGGTTCCCCGGGCATCTGTTCCGGCAGGAATACCGGGAAGCGCTCTGCCGGCACATTGTTGCGGGCGGCATTGTCGCGGCTGGCCAGCAGCGCCTGCGGGTCGATATCCGTGCCGCGGGCCTCGCTGGCACCGAGCAGCAGCGCGGCGATGCCGAGGATGCCGGAGCCGCAGCCAAAGTCGATGGCGCTCTTGCCCGCCACCGGCTCTGCTGCCAGCCACTGCAGGCAGAGGAAGGTCGTGGGGTGGGTGCCGGTGCCAAAGGCGAGCCCCGGGTCGAGCATCAGATTGACGGCCGCGGGGTCGGGCGGTGCGCACCAGCTGGGGCAGATCCACAGGCGTTCGCCACACTGGATGGGCTGGTAGTGGGCCATCCACTCGCGCTCCCAGTCTTTGTCCTCCAGTTGCTCCCAGCGCGCGTTGGGCAGGGACTCGCACAGGTGGGCAGCGGCTCTGGCTTCGGTCACGGCGGTGTCCACTTCGGCGTCAAACAGGCCTGTGACCCGGGTCTGGTCCCAGAGCGGCACCTCGCCGAGCCCCGGTTCCAGAATCGGCTGGTCCGCATTGTCCTGCAGGGTCACCGAGACGGCGCCGGCGAACAGCAGGGCGTCTTCTATGCGTGTCGCCTGTTGGCGATCGGTATCTACGCGCAGTTGCAGCCAGGGCATGGGGTCATCTCCAATGGATACGGTCTATGGGATTTGGGAGCGAAAGGAGGTTGCCCGTGGCAGCGCAGGCGTCGGGCAGGGCGCTAGGGCCGCAAAGGTAAGGTGAGTGGTGGCCGGAGGCAAGGGCGCCGTGTCCGGCGCCCGCGATCTGGTTACAGTCCCAGCTTCTTTTCCAGGTAGTGAATGTTCACTCCGCCCTGGGCGAAGCCGGCATCAGTGACCAGTTCCTCCTGCAGGGGGATATTGGTCTTGATGCCATCTACGATCAGCTCGGACAGGGCCACGCGCATCCGCGCCAGGGCGGCTTCGCGGCTTTCCGCGTGGGTGATCACCTTGGCGATCATGGAATCGTAGTTCGGTGGTACCGAGTAACCGGAGTAGAGGTGGGAGTCCACCCGTACGCCCAGTCCGCCGGGAGCGTGGAAGTTGTTCACCCGGCCGGGGCTGGGGAAGAAGGTTCTCGGATCCTCGGCGTTGATGCGGCATTCGAAGGCGTGGCCGCGGATGACGATGTCTTCCTGCTTGATGGAGAGCTTTTCCCCGGCGCAGACACGAATCTGCTCCTTGATCAGGTCCACACCGGTGACCATCTCGGTCACCGGGTGCTCGACCTGAATGCGGGTATTCATCTCGATAAAGTAGAAGCGCTCGTCCTCGTAGAGGAACTCAAAGGTGCCGGCGCCCCGGTAGCCGATATCCACGCAGGCTTTTACGCAGGCGTCATAGACTTCCTGGCGCACTTCATCGGGGATGCCCGGTGCCGGAGCCTCCTCCAGCACCTTCTGGTGCCGTCGCTGCAGGGAGCAGTCGCGATCACCCAGGTGAATGGCATTGCCCTGCCCGTCGGACATCACCTGGATCTCCACGTGACGGGGGTTCTGCAGGAACTTTTCCATATAAACCGTGCCGTCACCGAAGGCGGATTGGGCTTCCGTGCGGGTCACGGAGATGGCGTTCAGCAGGGCGGCCTCGGTGTGCACCACGCGCATGCCGCGGCCACCGCCACCGGCGGCGGCTTTGATAATCACCGGATACCCCACCTTGCGGGCGATCTCCAAGCAGCGCTCGCCATTGGCGGGCAGCGGGCCGTCGGAGCCGGGGACGGTGGGAACGCCGGCTTTTTTCATCGCGGCGATGGCGGACACCTTGTCCCCCATCAGGCGGATGACATCGGCATCGGGGCCTATGAAGGTGAAGCCGCTCTTCTGCACCTGCTCGGCAAAGTCGGCGTTCTCGGCCAGAAATCCGTAGCCCGGGTGCACGGCGATGGAATCGGTAATCTCCATGGCGGAGATGATCGCGGGGATGTTCAGGTAGCTCTGTGTCGAGGGATTGGGGCCGATGCAGACGGCCTCGTCGGCGAGCCGCACATGCTTCAGATCCCGGTCCACCTGGGAATGGACGGCAACGGTGGAGATGCCCATTTCCTTGCAGGCGCGCAGGATGCGCAGTGCGATTTCGCCGCGGTTGGCGATGAGTACTTTATCAAACATGCCGATTACCCCGATCAGACGATGGTCACGAGGGGCTGGTCAAACTCCACCGGCTGTCCATCTTCCACCAGAATGCTCTCGATGGTGCCGGCCTTGTCGGCCTCGATCTGGTTCATCATCTTCATGGCCTCAATGATGCAGACCACGTCGCCCACCTTCACCTGCTGGCCGACCTTGACGAAAGGCGCGGCGCCGGGGCTGGGGGCGGCATAGTAGGTGCCCACCATGGGGGAGCTGATGGCGTGGCCGTTGAGCGCCGGTGCGGACTCCGCCGCTTCGGCGGCGGGTGCTGCCGGTGCGGGGGCGGCAGGGACTGGGGCTGCTACCGGGGCCGGGGCAATCGGCGCGGCAGCCAGTGCGGCGCCGTTGGAGCCGCGGCTGATGCGGACGGATTCTTCGCCCTCTTTGATTTCCAGCTCGCCGATGTCGGACTCTTCGAGCAGTTCAATCAGTTTTTTAATTTTGCGGATATCCATAGTTCTTCACTCGCGGTGTTTTTTTGCTTTATGGGTTTTGTGGCGCTGCTGCGAGCTGCTGTAGGGCCGCCTGCAGCGCCAGGGTGTAGCTGTGTGCTCCAAACCCGCAGATAACGCCGCGGGCAAGGTCGGAAAGATAAGAGCGGTGCCGGAATGCCTCGCGGGCATGGGGATTCGACAGGTGGAGCTCGATAAAGGGGATGGCGACCGCGGCCAGGGCGTCTCTCAGAGCCACGCTGGTGTGGGTGTAGGCGGCGGGGTTGATCACGATGAACGCGATGCCTTCCTCCCGGGCCGCCTGAACGCGATCCACCAGGGCGCCTTCGCTGTTGCTCTGGAAGGTTTCCAGCTGGTGGCCGGCGTCTTCGCACAGGCGGCGCGCCTCCCGATTGATTTCATCCAGAGTGGTGGCGCCATAGATCTCGGGCTCGCGGGTGCCGAGGAGGTTGAGATTGGGGCCGTGCAGCAGCAGAAGTCTCGCCATGGCTTGCTCTGAAGGAAATCTGAAATTTGGTCACAAAATGGCAGGGAATGTCGGCAATCTTGCGGGCAAAGTCCCGCTTTCGATCAATCATGCCCTGTTTTGAGGCGAGTGTGCCGGAAAAGTGACCCTGTGTCCATGGCTGAGCGGTCAAGATTTGACGTTAGACGCAGTTACCCCACTTTTCCTCGCCGTTGCAGGCAAGAAAGCCGCAGGGGTTGTCTTTTTTGCCGGGTGGGGCTGGTTTAGCGCGGAGTCGCGGTGGCGGGCTCGGTGGCGGCGGCAGAGCGCAGCTGTGCGATCAGGCCGTCGCGGGTCAGCATCTGGGGGAGGATGCGGGCTTCGCTACCATTGGCGGGGTAGACGAGATACAGGGGGACGCTGGTGCGCCCGTAGCGCGCCAGCAACTCAGTGATTTGCGGGTCCTGGTTGGTCCAGTCGCCTTTGAGTGCGACCACATCGAGATCGTTTACGGCCCGGCTCACCGGGTCGCTGGAGAGGACCACCTTTTCATTGGCCAGGCAGGTGATGCACCAGGCGGCGGTCATGTTGATCAGCACCGCTTTGCCCTCGCGGCGCGCTTCTTCGAGGCGCTGCGGGGAGTAGGGTTGCCAGTAGTCGGACTTGGACTGTGCGGAGGCGGCACCGCTGGCGGGTTCCAGTCGGGGTAAAACGGTCAGCGCGGCGAGCAGCGCCAGCAGGGCCAGGCCGCCGCTGCCCCAGCGCCACTGGGGGCGCGGCCACAGCCACAGGGCAAAGGCGATGGCCACGGCCCCAGCCAGCACCAGCGCGACACCGTCGCTGCCGCTCTGCCGGCCCAGCACCCACAGCAGCCATACGGCGGTCAGGTACATGGGAAACGCCAGCAATTGCTTCAGCCGGTCCATCCACGGGCCGGGGCGCGGCAGGCGCTCAATCAGGCCGGGGGCATAGGTCAGCAGCAAGAAGGGCGCCGCCATGCCGGCGCCGAGCGCCGCAAACACCAGCAAGGCCACGGCTGCCGGCTGGGTCACGGCAAATCCGAGGGCGGAGCCCATCAGCGGCGCGGTGCAGGGGCTGGCCACCAGTGTCGCCAGGGCGCCAGTGGCGAGAGACCCGCGCAGCTGGCGCGGGTTGCCGGTGCCCTGGCCCAATCCCATCAGGCGTCCGCCGATCTCCGTGAGCCCCGACAGGCTGAGTCCCATGATAAAGAACAGGTAGGCAAGCCCCGCCACCACCGCCGGCGATTGCAGCTGGAAACCCCAGCCCACCGCCTGCCCCCCGGCACGCAGGGCCAGCATGACGGTGGCAATGGCGACAAAACTGCCCACCACGCCGGCGCTGTAGGCCCAGCCGTGCCAGTGGCGCGCGCGGCTGTGATGGTTGGCCTGTGTGATCGACAGCAGTTTGATGGACAGTACCGGGAAAACGCACGGCATGAAGTTCAGAATCAGGCCGCCGAGAAAGGCCAGCAGCATGGCCAGGGGCAGGCCGAGGGCGGCGCTGTCGCCGGCGCTGGCCGTCAGCGAAGAGCTCTGGACCGTATTTTGCACTGCATTTGGTGGCGAGGTTGCCGGGGCGGCCGCCGAGAAAGCGCCAGCCATATCGATGGGTGTGGCGGTACCGTTGCCGGGATCGACAGTGAAGCGGCGCACCTGCGGCGGGTAGCAGAGGCCGGCATCGGCGCAGCCCTGGTAGTGGAGTTCCAGCTGGATTCGATCCGTTCCTGTCAGTGTCAGCGGAATTTCCAGCTGCTGACGGTAGACTTCGGTCTCTTTTTCGAAGTAGTCATCCCAGATGAGCTCCCCCTGCGGCAGCGCCAGCGGCAGGGCGACTTTACTGTCCGCTTCCAGCCGATAGAGGGCCAGCTTGTCCCGGTAGAGGTAGTATTCCGGGGCGATCTGGAAGATGACGCTGGCGTTGTCGCCGATGAACAGGAATTCCTGCTTATAGGCCTGGTCTACCGGCAGGAAGGAGGCGTCCTGGGCTGCCCAGGGCGGGTCGTCAGCGAAGGGCGACTGGGCACTTGCCCCGGCGGGTGTCAGTATCGTTAAGGCTAGAAAGGCCGTGAGAACCCGGGAAAATTGCTGGAAACGGTCGCTGATCGCAGCCATGGTCTTCAAAATTCTTTATAGTCGGATGGAGTGGTCGGGTGAAATAGTCCCGCAGCAGCGCTGGTTGCGCTTGTCTGGCCGTTATCAGATGGCCCGCCATTTGACTGCTAGGCGCGCTGCCAGTTCAGATTCGGCGGGCCGGGCCGGTCAGTATAAGTGGTCGGGCCGGGTGAGAAAAACAACAGTGGAGTCGACGGTGTTCTCGGAACAGGTTTCCTGGCGCAGAATCGGGGTGCTTACAGCCAGCTTGGCACTGGCTGCCTGCGTGACCACGCCGCCGGTGCCTTCGCCCCGGGCTGTGCCGTTGCCAGGGGTGGTGGGGCCTTCACCGGAAGAAATCCGCCAGCGCAATATCGCCTTTTTTTTACAGCGGGCGGAAGCGGCGCAGCGGCAGGGATTCTTGACGCAGCCGGCGGGTGCCAGCGCCTTTGACTATTACCTGCGTGTGCGTCAACTGGACCCGGCTAACTCCCGTGCCGCCACGGGCATACAGGGGATCGTGATCGAGCTGGTGGAGCGCGCCCGCGATGCGCTGCGCCGCCGCGCCTTTGCTGAGGTGGCGAGTTACCTGAACCAGGCCGAGGATCTGGCCCCGGGCAACCCGCTGGCGGCGGAAGTGCGCAGCCAGATGGCCCGCGAGCGCGCCCGCGCCGGCACCGATATCCCCCAGGGCGAGGCGGTTTCACTGCCGGCGGCTTCGCTAGCTTCGCGCAGCGAGGCGGTCAGCGCACTGTTGAGGGAGACCGCACAGCGTATCCGTCGCGAGGACCTGCGCGTGATCATCGTCGCCCGCAGTGACGAGGAGGGCCGCTGGGTCTACCAGCAGTTGCGTGAGGCGGTGACAGGCTACCGGGTGCGCGGCGACATCCGCCTTGGCAGTCCGCCCCGCGTCATTCTTATGGCACCGGGAGGAAACTGACATGATGACCGCCATCAGGAAGGCTCTGCTGTTCACACTGCTGCTGATGTCGCTTTGCGCAGGCGCTGCAAGGGTGGCGATGGCTGCTGAAAGCGGCGTGTCATCCACACTGGCCGTCAGCGGTTATGTGCGCGAGACGCTGCCGGGCCTTTCCACCAGTGCGGCTTACCTGGAGCTGGCCAATCGGGCCGCAGCAGGGCGGCAGCTGGTGCTGGTGGAAGTCTCGGCGATGGGCATAGATAATGCCCGGGCGAGCCTGCATATCACCGAGGTGCGCGACGGTATCAGCCGTATGCGACCGTTGGCGCAGCTTGCCATTGCCGCCGGCCAGACCGTGCAGATGAGCCCGGGTGGCCTGCATGTGATGCTGGAGGGGGTGCAGTTACGGGCCGGTGATATGCTGTCGCTGCGGCTGCGCTTTGCCAGCGGTGAGACCCGCGAGGTGAGGCTGCCGGTGCGCAGCCTGCAGGGACAAAAATCGCATCATCATCACTCTCATGGATAATAGATGCTGCAGTGGGCCGGCTGTTGATGACAGCGGCCATCAAGCCGGCAATCACATCTGCCAATCAGGACAGCGAACATGTCAGTGGAGGATACCGTGAAGCGGTTGTTCATAATCTTGAGCCTCTGTACCCTTGTGGCCTGCGCTCACAGCCCGATTCAGATTCAGGTACGCCCGCAGGTGCAGGTGGCGCCCAGCGTGATCGGCAGCGGCTATACGCTCAGTGTGCAGGGCGTCAGCGAGCTTCCCGAAGACGGACTGGGCTCGCTGGGCGGTATTTATGCCGACACGGCCAATATCCGCCTCGCCAACAGTGTCGAGGATGCCCTCGCCAGCGCGCTGGCCGAGGGCTTCGCGCAATGGGGGTTCCGCACAGTGCCCGCGACCGACCCGTCGGCGCGCGTGCAGGTGGTGGCGGACCTTACCGGGCTCAAGTACGACAGCCCGAACAAGATTTATACCAGCCAGGTCGACAGTGAAGCAGAGATCCAGCTTACTGTGCGAATTGGCGGAGCCACCTACTTTGGCTCCTACCGCTCCAGCGGCAAGGATCGCAGCTTGATCAAGCCCAACAAGGAAGAGGTCGAGACGCGCCTCAACGGACTCCTCAGTGCGACCCTGCAGCGGGTGTTCGAGGATGAAAAAATAAAAATGTTCCTTCAGGCCAATCTCTGAATGTCGGCCGAGATCAGGAGGTGCCTGGTGAAGTTAGGAAGTGATAGGGATGCGCCGTCGTGACTAAGTTTTATTCTACCGCAACACAACTGGGCATATTGCCGGAAGTGGCGGAGGAACCTGCTCCGGTCGGGGCGGTCCTGTCGCGGGCCGCCGAAGTGGCTCTGGCGGAGGTCGCGGACGGGGTGGTGTTCACCGATGCCGAGGGCCGGGTGACCTACTGCAACCCTCTCGCCGCGGCGCTTTCCGGCAACCCCTTGGGTTTGAAGCCCGGGGCCCATCTCGATAACGGGCTCAAGCTGGTGGACAGTGAGGGCCAAGACCTGCCCTCGCTGTTGTCGCCGGACAGCGAAGGCCATATCGGCGGCCTCGCCGATGGGCGCGAGTTCATCGCCGCCATTCCCCGGGTCGATGAACTGGGGGAAATACTGCTGGAAGTCTCCGTGCAGCTGCACAAGGTGCACGAGGGCGGCGAGTTGAGCGGTTTCGTACTGGTCATGCGCGAGGTCTCTGTGGAGCGGCGCATCTCCTCCCGCCTCAGCTGGCAGTCCAGCCACGACAGTCTCACCCACCTGCCCAACCGGCAGTACTTCGAAAGTGAACTGCAGCGCGCCAGAACCGTGTGTATCGAAGGGCGCCAGCACCACGTCGTGCTTTATCTCGATATTTACCAGTTCAAGGTCATCATCGACACCCTCGGCTATGCCGCCGGAGATCAGTTGATCCGCCAGCTCGCCCAGGAGCTGCGCGATTGCCTGTCGCCGGATGACGTGATCGCGCGGGTGGGCAGCGACGAATTTGCCGTGCTGCTGCGCGACTGCGGCATAGAGCAGGCGCAGGGCATGGTGAAGCGGCTGCAGGAAGCGGTGCAGGCTTTCGTGTTTGTCTGGGATGGGCGCGAGAGCCATGTGGCGGTTTCCATTGGCGCGGTCACCGTCGACCGCAATTCGCCGCCGGCGAGCCAGCTGCTCGCTTCTGCCTTCGACGCCTGTTCCGCCGCACGCGAGCAGGGGCGCAACCGTGTGAAGTTGTTCAGCGACTCAGCGGGGGTGGTGGAAAAGCGCCGTCAGAGCACCTGGGTGGCGGAGATTCACGCCGCCTTGCGCGAAGATCGGCTGATGCTGTACCGGCAGCCGGTGGTGGCCCTGCAGCGGAACGACAGCTTGCATCATTACGAAGTGCTGGTGCGTATGCGCGGGCGCGATGGCGACGTGATCTATCCCGGTGTTTTCCTGCCGGCCGCCGAGCGCTATGGCCTGATCGAAGAGGTGGATCGCTGGGTGATCCGGCGTATCTTCGCCTACATGGCGGCGGAGAAGCGCCATGGCCTGACCGGGCACGGCTACGCCATCAATATCTCAGGGCTGAGCCTTGGGGATGAGACGTTTACCGATTTTGTTCTCGATTCGCTGATTGAATCCGGTGTGCCGCCTTCGCGGGTGCAGTTCGAAATTACCGAAACCAGCGCTATCAACAATTTGGAACGCGCGCTGATGTTTATCCACCGCCTGCGGGCCGCGGGCTGCACCTTTGCGCTGGATGACTTCGGGCGCGGTGCCTCCTCGCTGGCCTACCTGCGCCAGTTGCCGGTGGATTTTCTCAAGATCGACGGCAGCTTTGTGCGCAATATGCTGGGCGACGATACCGACAGCGCGATTGTGAGCACGGTCAACCACCTGGCGAAATCCATGGGAATCAGCACCATTGCCGAATACGCGGAAACCCCGGAGTTGATCAGCCGCCTGCGGCGAATGGGGGTGGATTTCGCCCAGGGATACGGTATTGCCGCCGCCTCCTGCCTGCCGCCCCTGCAGGGAGACAGCAAGGGCGCCTGAGCGCCCTGTCAGCCCGAGGCCTAAGCCGGGCGAGATACCGCACTGAAGGTCGCCGCGGTGATGCACCGCGGCAGGTGTCAGGACTCCGCGCCGCGCACTTCCACCTCTGAGGCCAGCAATTCAGCGTGCTGGTCTGCCCGCAGTCGCGGGCCATACTGGCTCACCACCTGGCCCGCCGCCCGGCAGGCCAGTTCACCCGCCTCCTGGTAAGACATATCGCGATTGATCCCATAGAGGAAGGCGCCGGCAAACATGTCCCCGGCACCGTTGGTGTCGATCGCGCGCACCTCGGGTGCCGCCACCCGGTATTCGCGCTCACCGTCCCAAAGCAGCGCACCCTCGGCGCCCAGGGTAATGGCAAACCCGCGACAGAACGCCTTCAGGGCCTCGGCGGCGGCGGCAACACTGTCGGTTTTGGTGAAGCCCAGCGCCTCGTCGCGGTTGCAGAACAGCAGGTCCACACCGCCGCCGATCATTTCCCGCAGGCCGTCTTGGAACAGGTGCACCATGGCGGGGTCGGAAAGGCTGAGGGCGGTTTTGACGCCGGCGCTCTCGGCCACCTGGCGCAGCTCGATGGCCGCGGCCTTGCCGGTGGGTGATGAGACCAGATAACCCTCGATATAGGCCCAGCGCGAGGCGCGGAGCGCGGCCACATCCAGTTCCGCCGTGGAAAGCTCGGCGCTGATGCCGAGGAAAGTATTCATGCTGCGCTCGGCATCCGGGGTGATCAGCACCAGGCACTTTCCGGTCACGCCCGGCTGGGCCTCGCGCAGGGTGTTCGGATAGCCGACACCGGCATTGGCGAGGTCGGCGCGATAGAAATCGCCGTTTTCGTCCGCCGCGACCTTGCAGGAATAGAAAGTGCGCAGGCCGAAATAGCTGGCCGCAATCACGGTATTGGCGCCGGAGCCACCGCAGGCCCGTTTGGCGGTCACCAGGTGATCGCTGAGGGCGCTCACCAGCTGGTGCTGGCGCTGGTCATCCACCAGGGTCATTACGCCTTTATCGACGCCTAGCGCCTTGAGGTCGTCATCGCTGACTTCGATTTCCGTATCCAGCAGGGCGGCGCCGATACCGTAAAGATCGTATTCGGTCATGGTGTTCCTTGATCGTCCGGGTCTCTGGGAAACGGCTCGGCCGACGGGGCGGGCCGAGCACGGTGATGGGGCGCATTATGGCCGCAGCGGGGCCAAGTGCAAGGCGGGGGCGTTTGACTTGTGCTGGCGACACCTTATAAAACCGGGCACGACGAGAGCGGGTGTTGTGGTCACCCCTAATCCGTCACACCCTATCTATAGTTGTTGGAAACCCTTGGCATCTCTATGGCATCGACGAAGCGCAGGCGCCCGCGGGCGCCCAGACCGGGAAGACTGCACCGCTGGCTGGTGAGGCTTGGCCTCCTTGCCCTGGTGGGCGCGCTGGCGCTTGTCGCTTACATGATCTACCTGGACGTGCAGCTGCGCGAGCAACTGGACAGCCGCCAGTACCAGCTGCCGGCGCGGGTGTTCGCCCGCCCGCTGGTGCTGCGCGATGGCATGGTGATGCGCCCCGATGAACTGCTGGCCGAGTTTGCCGCACTCAACTATCGCGAGAAGAAGACCCTCAGCGAGCCCGGCCAGTGGACCCGCGAGGGTATGGACTACCGTGTGTGGCGCCGCGACTTCGTGCATGCCGATGGCCGCGAGCCGGCGGCAGTGGTCAGTTTCCGCCTGCGCAACGACGAGCTCAGCAACCTGCGCGGGGAACAGGGCGAGCCGCTGCGGGAATTCCGTCTGGATGCCGCAGCCATCGGCACCCTGTTGGGGGGCGGCGACGATCGCAACCCGGTGCGCTTTGCCGATATTCCGCCGCTGCTGGCCAATACCCTGATCGCGGTGGAGGACCAGGACTTTCTTCATCACTTCGGTGTGTCGCCACGGGGTATCGCCCGCGCCATGGTGGCCAACCTGCGCGCCGGCGCAGTGGTGCAGGGGGGGTCCACCATCACCCAGCAGCTGGTCAAAAACATCTTCTTCGATCACAAGCCGAGCCTGTGGCGGAAATTCAATGAGGCGCTGATGGCGGTGCTCATGGAGCTCCACTACGACAAGCCCTATATCCTGCAGGAGTACATCAATGAGGTCTGGCTGGGCCAGCAGGGTAGCCGCGCCATCTATGGCTTTGGTCTGGCCTCGGAGTTCTATTTCCAGAAACCCCTGAGCAGCCTCGAACCCCAGGAAATAGCGCTACTGGTGGGGCTGGCGAAAGGAGCCTCCTACTACAACCCCTGGCGCAATCCCGAGCGGGCGATGGAGCGCCGCAATACGGTGCTCGAGGTGATGGCAGAGCACGGGCTGATCACCCCCGAGCAGTACCGGCGTTACCGCGCAATGCCTTTGGGTGTGGCCCGCGAGGCCGGTGCCGCGCAAAACCCCTATCCCGCCTTTACCGAACGGCTGCTGCAGGAGTTGCGGCCCTACTACTCCATCGAGGAGCTGCGCACGGCGGGCCTGCGCATTTACACCACACTGGCACCCTCGGTGCAGAAGCTGGTGGAGAATGCCATCAGCGGCGGCACCGAACGGCTGGAGAAGGATCGCGGACTCCAGGCGGATTCGCTGCAGGCGGCAAGTGTGGTGGTCGACAACGAAACCGGCGATGTCCTCGCAATGGTGGGGGATCGCAGGCCCAGTTACCCCGGCTTTAATCGCGCCCTCGAAGCGCGTCGGCAGGTGGGCTCTCTGATCAAACCGGCGGTGTACCTCACCGCACTGGAGCGCCCCTACCAATACAATCTCGCCACCTTGATTGATGACGCGCCCATTCGGGTCGAAGCGGCGGACGGTCAGGTGTGGATGCCGTCGAACTTCGGCAATCGCAGTCACGGGCTCACGCCACTGTATCTGGCGCTGGCGAAATCCTACAACCAGGCCTCCGCCCGCCTGGGGCTGGATCTGGGGCTGGAAAATGTCCGCCAGACCATCCGTCGCCTCGGGGTGCAGGCGGACCTGCCGCGGGTGCCGTCCATGCTTCTCGGCGCGGTGGAGCTGACCCCGTTCGAGGTGACGGGCATGTACCAGACCTTCGCCAACGGCGGTGAGACGGTGGAGTTGCGCACCCTGTTGGCGGTCTCGGATGCCAACGGAGAACAGATACAGAAGTTCAGGCGCAAGGCCGCGCGCAACGTGGATGCGGTGCCGGTATTCCTGCTCCGTTACGCTCTCGAGCAGGTGATTCTCGTCGGCACCGGTGACAGCGCCAGGCGCAGCCTGCCCGGCAGTGTCGCCTTTGCCGGCAAGACCGGCACCACCAACGATTACCGCGATAGCTGGTTCGCTGGCTTCTCTCCGGATATCACCGCCGTGGTGTGGCTGGGGCGGGATGACAACGAGCGCACCAGCCTCACCGGCGCCACTGGAGCGCTGGCGGTCTGGGCCGACATCATGCGCAAGCTGCCCCATCGCCACGGCCGTGTGGCGGCGCCGAGAGGGGTGGAATACAAGACGGTGAATCAGCGCGGTCAGTATATGGACCCGCGCTACTGCAAAGGGGGGCGCAATATGCCCTTCTCCTATGAAACGCGACTCGAGCCCGCGCCGGGCTGTGCCGGCAGCGAACGCTTCCGCTGGTTCAGGGATTTCTTCGGTGATGATCGCCGGCAACCCAGGGAGCTGGCGCCAGAGCAGGAGATGACCCCCGGCTGGGGTGTCGATCCCAATGACCAGCGCCGTCAGCAGCGGGAGCGACAGCTGCAGGAGCAGTTGCAAATGGATGATCAGGGGCAGCAGCTCAATGGCGGGGAACGGGATGAATTTGATACGCAGGGTGAGTTTGATACACAGGGTGAGTTTGATAGAGAGCCGCTGCAATTGCCCATCAGCGAGGAGCTGGATTCCGATGTGCCGGTGGAGGAGGCCAGGCCCTGGGCAGAGGAAGAGGAGCAGTGGCCCTGAGCGGAATTTTGCTCATAGGCTGCGCTAGACGGTTCCGTCCGCACAGGGGGCCGCCACCCCCGGCCCCGGATTCCAGCAGATTTCAACATGTGTAGCGGAGAGTGAAGTGAACCTGTTTATTATCAACGCCCACCATTACTACCCATTCTCCGAGGGCAAGCTGAATAGCGCGCTGGTGAATATAGCGCGGCAAGAGGCCGAGTCTTTGGGGCACCAGGTACAGGTCACCACCACGCAGGAAAGTTACGACATCGACCGGGAGCTTGCCCGGCACCAGTGGGCCGACCTGGTGCTGCTGCAGAGCCCGGTCAACTGGATGGAGGTGCCCTGGACTTTCAAGAAATATATGGACGAGGTTTACACCGCGGGGATGTCTGGCCAGCTGTGTGAGGGTGATGGCCGGCACCGCGACCAGCCGGAGCGTCAGTACGGCACTGGCGGCGTGCTGGGCAACAAGCATTACATGCTCTCACTGACCCTGAATGCCCCCAGAGAGGCGTTCGACGACCCGCGCCAGCTCCTGTTTCAGGGGCGCGGAATCGACGACCTGTTCCTGCCGATACACATCAACTTTCGCTTCTTTGCCATGAAGGCGCTGAAGACCTTTGCCTGTTTCGATGTGATGAAAAACCCGGATACGGAAAACGACAAGGCGCGCTACCGCCAGCACCTGCGCGAACAGTTCGGCCTTGTGAAATGATCCCCTGCGCTGTGCATCCTGAGCGCAGGGGGTCTTTCCGCGCTTCGCGCTTTCTTGCTTGCCCTCCAGCCTTTGCGGCCTTCACGGGGCCTATGGCTCTTGCGCCCTCACGCCTTTTTCACCGCTGACGCCGCCGCGGGCTAGCGCTGCAGCAGGCGCGCCGCCTCCTCGGCGAAATAGGTGAGGATGCCGTCCGCTCCCGCCCGCTTGAAGGCCAGCAGGGACTCCAGGATCACCGCCTCCCGGGCCAGCCAGCCATTGTCGAACGCGGCGCAGTGCATCGCGTATTCACCGCTGACCTGATAGGCAAAGGTGGGCACCTGCAACTCCCTTTTCACCCGGCTGACCACGTCCAGATAGGGCATGCCGGGTTTGACCATAATCATGTCCGCGCCCTCGGCCAGGTCCAGGGCGCACTCGTGCAGCGCCTCGTCGCCATTGGCGGGGTCCATCTGGTAGCTGGCCTTGCTGCCCCCTTTCAGGTTGCCGGCGGAGCCCACCGCATCGCGAAACGGCCCGTAGTAGGCGGAGGCGTACTTGGCGGCATAGGACATGATCATGGTGTTCACCCAGCCATTCTGCTCCAGCGCGGCCCGTATGGCGCCGATACGTCCATCCATCATGTCCGAGGGCGCCACGATATCCGCTCCGGCCTCGGCATGGGACAGCGCCTGCCGCGCCAGTACCTCGACGGTATCGTCATTGACGATGTAACCGTTCTTGTCCATCAGGCCGTCCTGGCCGTGGCTGGTGAAGGGGTCGAGGGCCACGTCGGTAATCACCCCAAGCTCCGGCTCCGCTTCTTTCAGTGCGCGCACCGCCCGCTGGGCCAGACCGTCGCGGTCGTAGGCGGCCCGCGCATCCTCGGATTTCTGCGCCGGGTCCACCACCGGGAACAGGGCCACGGCGGGGATGCCCAGTGCCACCAGTTCCCTGGCCTTGGCGGCCAGCAGGTCCACCGACAGTCGTTCAACGCCGGGCATCGAGGCCACGCGCTGGGTTTCGCCGCGCCCTTCAATCACGAACAGCGGCAGGATCAGGTCATCCACGGTCAGCAGGTGCTCGCGGCTCAGGCGGCGGGAAAAGTCCTGCGCGCGCAGGCGGCGCATGCGGGTGTGGGGGTAGGGGCCGCGGGAAAGGCTGGTACTCATGGGATGTCACTCGGGCTGGAATTCTGGGTTTTGCCGACTGCGAAGGAGGCGGTTAAGCTGGCGGCAATGATAACAAAACGGGAGTCAGCCATGACCATCGCTCTTTGGTGCCTGTTGGCCGCCACCATCTTGCCTTATTTGTTCACCGGGGTAGCAAAATTCAGCGGTGAGGGCCGTTACGACAACCGCGCCCCACGGGAGTTTTTGCAGACACGCCAGGGGCTCGCCAAACGGGCCGATTGGGCGCAGCAAAACAGCTTTGAGGCGCTGCCGATTTTTGTCGCCGCGGTGTTGGCCGGCGTGGTGGCCGGGGTCGCGAACCAGTGGCTGGCAACGCTGTCACTGGCCTTTGTCGTTCTGAGACTGCTCTATGGCATCTGTTACCTGAAGGACTGGGCGGAGGCCCGCTCCCTGGTATGGGCTGGCGCCTATCTGAGCTGCGTGACCCTTCTGGTGATGGCGGCGCTGGCTTCCTCCAGCTGAGACTGCGCCCGCAGGGAGTGCTCTCCACTGCGGGCGCGCCGGGATTGCGGCCGCTGCGGGGTGCTCAGGGCAGATTGGCGAACACCCGCTTGGCGGCGGCGATGGTGGCCTCGATGTCTTCGTCACTGTGCGCCGCGGACATAAAGCCGGCTTCGTAGGAGGCCGGTGCCAGGTAGACGCCCTCATCCAGCATGCCGTGGAAGAAGTGGTTGAAGCGCTGGGTATTGCAGGCCATTACCTGCTGGTAGTTGGTCACCTTCTCTTCGTCGGTAAAGAAAAACCCGAACATGCTGCCGGCCCGGTTGGCGGCCAGCGGCACACCCGCTTCTCTGGCGGCGGCCAGCACGCCCTGCACCAGTTTTTCCGTCTTTTCATTCAGGCGCTCGAAGAAACCGGGCTCCTGCACCAGACGCAGGGTTTCGAGGCCCGCCACCATACCCACCGGATTGCCGGACAGGGTGCCCGCCTGATAGATGGGGCCGGTGGGAGCGATCTGCTCCATATACTGGCGCTTGCCGCCAAAGGCACCCACCGGCATGCCGCCGCCGATGACCTTGCCGAGTGTGGTGAGGTCCGCTTCGATACCGTAGTGGCCCTGGGCGCCGGTCAGGCTGACGCGAAAGCCCGACATCACCTCATCGAGAATCAGCAGTGCGCCGTGGGCAGAGCAGACCTCCCGCAGCGTCTCCAGGAAGCCCGCCACCGGCGGGATGCAGTTCATGTTGCCCGCCACCGGCTCGACGATAATACAGGCGATTTCATCGCCCATATCGGCAAAGCAGTCCCGCACTGCCTGGGCGTCGTTGTAGGGCAGGGTGATGGTGTGATCCGCCAGCGATGCCGGCACGCCCGGCGAGGAGGGCACGCCCATCGTCAGGGCGCCGGACCCGGCCTTCACCAGCAGCGAGTCGGAGTGGCCGTGATAACAGCCTTCAAACTTGACGATCTTGTCCCGCCCGGTGACGCCACGGGCCAGGCGTATGGCGCTCATGGTGGCCTCGGTGCCGGAATTGACGAAGCGCACCAGGTCCATGTTGGGCCACAGGCGGCACAGCTCCTCTGCCAGCTCGGTCTCGAGCTCGGTGGGGGCGCCGAAGCTGAGGCCGGACTGGGCCTGCTCCACCACCGCTTCGATCACGTCCGGGTGGGCGTGGCCGAGCACCATCGGGCCCCAGGACTGCACATAGTCGATGTAGCGCTTGCCATCGGCGTCGTACATGTAGGCCCCTTCTGCGCGCTCGATAAACAGGGGCGTGCCGCCCACCGCGCGGAAGGCGCGTACCGGCGAGTTGACGCCGCCGGGGATGTATTGCTGGGCGTCGGAGAAGAGTTGCTCGGATTTGCTCATGGGATTCCGGAATAGCTGGGGAATTTGGCGGGTTATTATCCAGCTGGTGCGCGCCCGCGACAATGAATGGCAGCGGAAAAAGAGCGGCGGAAGCTGTCTGGCTGGTTCAGCGGCGCGCCCAGAACAGGCGGTTGGGGATTGGTCTGCCCATGCCCAGGCGCCTGCTGTCGGCGATGGCGCTCCAGGTGAACTGCTGGCTGCGGGCGACCGCTTCGATCACCGTGAGCCCGTGGGCGATATGGCAGGCGATCGCCGTGGCGAGTGTGCCGCAGACCCCGTAGGCCGCCGGCTGCAGGCGTTTCCACAGGAACTGGCGCACCAGCCCGCGCTCGTCGTAGAGGCGGTTTTCCAGCTGCTGCTCGCAGGGAACACCGGTCAGCAGCAGGTAGCGGCAGCCGCTTTCCAGCAGCTCCTGTGCCTGCGCGTCCAGGATGTCGGCTTCCACGGCCATGGCGCGGGCCTCGCGGCGGTTGGGGCAGGCCATGGTGGCATAGGGGAGCAGCAGTGAACTCATGGCTTCCCACAGGGGCGGGGCGAGCAGGCTCTGTTTGTCCGCCAGGGTGGCGTCCGGGTCGATGATCACGGGAATGTCGGGATAGTCGCGCAACACGCTGTGCAGTGCGTGTACATTTTCCACCGAACCCAGATAGCCCACCTTGATGGCCGCCACAGGCATGTCTTCGAGCACCGCCCGCGCCTGCTCCACCAGCAGGGAATCGTCCACCGGCGCCACGCCCATCAGCTCACCGGTATCGCCAACGCTGATGGCGGACACCACCGAGGTGCAGTGGCAGCCAAGGCTGACGGCGGTCTCCGTGTCGGCGGTAATCCCGGCGCTGCCGCTGGGATCGTGGTGGGTGACTGTGAGGACAATCGGCTGGCGTGTATCCATGGATGATTCCCACCGGTCGCGTAATGCGGTTCTAGGGCTTTTACAGTCTAGTTGCGCCAGGCGTCGTCTCCGACAATTCCCGCGCCTGTTTGTGGTGTTGTCCGCGGCCGCCTCAGAAGGGTTTAACCACCGCGAGGATCATGATGGCCACCAGTGCGATAACCGGCAGTTCATTGAAGATGCGGAAAAAACGCGAGCTGCGCGTGACGGTACCGGTGGCGAATTTGCGCACATAGGCCCCGCAGATATGGTGATAGCCGATCAGCAGCACCACGAAGGTCAGCTTGGCGTGCATCCAGCCGGCGCTCATGTAGTAGGAAAAGTTGTAGCTTAACAGCCAAACGCCGAAAACGATCACCGCGATCATCGAGGGGATGGCAATACCTCTGTAGAGGCGGCGCTCCATGGTGCAGAAGCGGTCGCGACTGAGCTGGTCGCTGGCCTCGACGTGATAGACGAACAGGCGCGGCAGGTAAAACAGTGCGGCAAACCAGGTAACGATGGCCATCAGGTGAAACGCTTGGACCCAGAGCATTGGCTCCCTCCCGATTAAAAATTTGAAAAGGGTGATTTTTTATTGGCGATAAAAATTGTTGATATGCTCCGGCAGGATAATGCCGGCAACATTGTTGTCCAGTGCCACAGTCGGGCCCCGGTGCACATAGAGCCCTCCTGCCCCGCTTTTTTCCAGCATCACCTGCGCCTCCAATAGCGTCGCGCGCCAGTTCAGTGGCGCCAACTGCAATCGCTCACCGGGCAGTTTCAGCAGGTCGATCAGCTTTTCCGCGCCCTCATCCTTGTCCTCGCGCTCCTGCCTGCGCGCCTCCTGCAGCCGCTGCAGAAAGCTGGCCAGATCGGCCGCACGCAAAAGCTGCGGCACCGGCTCGTTCGGCAGGTCGATCACAATCCACAGTGGGGCGGTGGTAATCAGGCGGCTCGCGGCCTGTTCGCTCAGTTGCTGTGGGGCGATGGCGAAGCGGCGCTCCATCACGCTGGCCACGCCGACCCGGCTCAGCATCTGTTGCCGCCAGCTGGGTGTGCCTCTCTTGTTCAGGGAGCGCAGGGTTTCCTGAAAAATGCCCTCTGTGTGGAAAAAATGCCGGCTTACGAGGCAGGCCGCCACAATCATCAGCATGCCCGGGAAGAGCACATTGGGGTTGTAGGTGAGTTCGAGAATGGCGAGCAATGCCGCCAGGGGCGCGTTGAGCAGGGCGGCCATCATCGCCGCCATGCCCAGCATGGCGTAAAAGCCGGGGCTGGCAACATTGTCCCCCAGCCAGAGATTGGTCAGCACGCCGGCGGTGCAGCCGAGGCAGGCTCCCAGCAGCAGGCTGGGGCCAATGACGCCGCCGGGAATACCGAGGCCGCTGGCCAGCAGGGTGGTGGTGAACTTGGCCAGCACAATAATGAGCAGTGCCGTAAGGGCCAGTTCCCCCAGCAGGGCCTTCTCCAACGTATCGTATCCGGCGCCCAGCACCTCGGGCACCCAGATGGCGATGATGCCGGTGGCCGTGCCGGCGGTGAGGAAGCGCACCACCGGTGACCTGCGTTGCAGGGGGGCCAGCCGGCGCTGAAGGTGGATGAAGGCACCGGCGAGACTGCCGATGATGATGGCGAAAAAAAGCAGCACCGGCATCTCGGCCAGGGAATTCAGGTGGATTGCCGGCACGGTGAAGATGGGGTCACTGCCGAAAACCAGTTGGGAGACAGTACTGCCGATCACCGCCGCGAGTATCACCGGCAGGAAGCCCGCCACCGAGTACTCCAGCATGACCACTTCCATGGCAAAGACCACTCCCGCCAGCGGCGTGTTAAAAGAGGCGGCAATTGCGGCGGCGACGCCACACCCGAGCAGGTTGCGCACGGAGTTGTTGGGCAGTTTTAACTGGCCTGCCAGCAGGCTGCCGCTGGCGGCACCCAGGTGCACGGCGGGGCCCTCGCGGCCGACAGACTGGCCGCTGAGCAGCGCCACCGAGCCGGCCAGAAATTGCAGTACCGCGTTGGCAGCGGGCATGTGTGCCTGGTGGTTGTAGAGACGGTCCAGCACATGCACAACCCCGGTGTGGCGCCGGCTGGGCTTGATCAGGTGATACATGGCCGCCAGTATCAGGGCGCCGAGGATCGGCAGGGCAAACCGCCATACGGCCGGCAGGGCCTCGAAATGGTCCGGCAGCGGCAGATACAGCCCCGAGGGGGACTCGCTCAGCAGCCGGAAGCCGACTGTTACCAGCCCGGCTGCGATACCGGTCAGCAGTGCCATCCCCAGCAGGGGCGCCAGTGCGTCCTGGGCCGAGAGCTGCAGCCGCAGTTTTTCCAGCGCGCGCTCGTGGCGTCGCCAGCGGGAGGAGGTTTTTTTGCTGCGGGATTGCGGTGCTGGCTTCAACGCTCGTCCTGTTTATCGGCTGGCTTGTGGTAGAGTGCTGCGCATATTTTATCTGGAGCGCGGCCAGAGAGCCCGTCCAGTGAAGTCCAATGAGCACAGGAGTGAGCGCGAAGGTGATCAAGGTAGCAATTGTCGGCGGGACCGGCTACACGGGAGTGGAATTGTTGCGGCTGCTGGCCGGGCATCCACAGGTGGAAATTACCGCGATTACCTCCCGCAGCCTCGCCGGCACGGCGGTGGCGGATTTGTTCCCCAGCCTGCGCGGGCACAGTGAGCTGGTGTTCAGTGTGCCGGACGTGGATACGCTGGCCGGGGCGGATCTGGTGTTTTTTGCCACTCCCCACGGTGTCGCTCAGGCGCAGGTACCGGAGCTGGTGCAGCGCGGCGTGCGGGTGATAGACCTGTCGGCGGATTTTCGCATCAAGGACATCCCCACCTGGGAGCGCTGGTACGGGCAGCCACACGTCGCACCGGCGCTCGCCGCCGAGGCGGTCTACGGCCTGCCGGAAGTGCACCGCGAGCAGATTGCCAGCGCGCAGTTGGTGGCCTGCCCCGGCTGCTATCCCACGGCGATTCAGCTCGGCTGGATCCCACTGCTGGAATCCGCTGCGATAGAGCCCTCCAGCCTGATCGCCAATGCCGCCAGCGGCGCCAGTGGCGCCGGTCGCCAGGGCAAGACCGAACTGCTGTTCGCCGAGAACAGCGACAACTTCCGTGCCTACGCCGCCAGCGGACACCGCCATCTGCCGGAAATCGAACAGGGACTGCGCAACGTCCAGCCTGAGGGTAGTGACCCGGCCCGCCTGACCTTTGTGCCGCACCTGCTGCCGATGGTGCGCGGCATTCACGCCACTCTCTATGCGCGACTGAAACCGGGACAGACGCTGGAATCTGCACAGGCCCTGTTTGCCCAGCGCTACCGCGACGAGCCCTTTGTGGACGTAATGCCGGTGGAGAGTCATCCACAGACCCGCAGTGTGCGCGGTACCAATATGTGCCGTATTTCGCTGCATCAGCCGCAGGGTGGCGATACATTGGTGGTGTTGTCGGTGATCGACAATCTGGCCAAGGGCGCCTCGGCCCAGGCGTTGCAGAATATGAACATCATGTTCGGCTGGAAAGAAACCCTGGGGCTGGAGAGCCCGGCGCTGCTGCCTTAGAATCGGCTGCTTAATCCACACTTTCCATCAGATTATTAGCGGACAGCGGAATTCATGGCGCGCAAAGGCAAAGGCAGAGTCAAAGGCAGCAAGCAGTACCGCATGAAGGTGGTGCCGCATCGCCCCCTGTCTGGCGCCCTTTCCATAGTGGGGGTGGCACTGCTGGTGCTCGCCGCCTCGGCAGCGGCCTATTTTGCCGGGCAGCAACATCTGCGCAGCGAGCTGGATCACACCACCGTCGCCCATGAGCGCGCTCTGCAAGAGCTGGAAAAGCTGCAGCGGGAAAACGAGGCGCTGCGCCTGCGCGCCACCACGGCCGAGCAGTCGCTCACCATCGGCGAGCAGGCCAGTGAGAAGGTTCGTGCCGAGCTGGTGGAGAAAGAGAACCGTATCGCGGAGCTCAAACAGGAAATTTCCTTTTACCGGGGCCTGATGGCTCCGGCCGATGGCAGTGAAGGTGTCTCTATTGGCAGCTTCAGTATTTCGCAGACCGCCGACACCCGCCGTTACCAGTACAAGTTGCTGGTGCAGCAGTCGGCGACGCGACACAGCGTGGTCACCGGTCAGGCGACCTTTATCGTTGTGGGCAGTCAGGATGGACAGCCAAAACGCTATCCCCTGAGCGCGCTTTCGCCCCAGGTGGATGGTGAAATGATCCCTCTGCGCTTCAAGTACTTCCAAAACATCGAGGGAGAGCTAAAGTTGCCCGAGGGCTTCGAGCCCGAGGGGGTGGAGCTATCGCTGAAGTCTAGCGGTCGCGGGGGTTTCAATATCGAGCAGCGCTATGGCTGGCTGGTTCAGAAGGGCTAGCCGCCGGGGCTGAACAATGAGGTTTTGACGGAATTATGTTGAGAAAAAAAGAGAAGGTTACAGCTATGGCGAGCTCCGGAAGCAACCACACAACACTGATCGCGCGCCAGACAGAAGTCACCGGTGACCTGCATTTCCGCGGCAACCTGGTGATTGAGGGCAAGGTGACAGGTAACGTCAGCGCTCACAGTGACAGCGACGCGCGCCTGCAGATCGTAGACGGCGGAGAGGTAGAGGGCGAAATCCGCGTGCCGCATGTGGTGATCAACGGCAATGTAAAAGGCGACGTCTTCGCCGCCCGTCATCTGGAGCTGTCCTCCAAGGCCATGGTGGAAGGTAACGTGCACTACAAGCTGATCGAAATGGTCAAAGGCGCCCAGGTCAACGGTTCCCTGGTGTCCAATATCGACCTGGATTCCACTGGCGAAACCCGCCTGCTGGAGCATACTCAAGAGGCCGCCGCCGAGGCTGAGTAAGCCAACCTGCCGGAGCCGGTCCCGCCGGCTCCAAATACTTGACTGTTACAGTCGGTTTTAGCAAGATGGCGGCCCAGAGGCTGCCCTCGATCTACTGTCGGGAAGGGTGGTTTTCGCCCCAAACACCGAGAGAATCCTATGTCAGAAGCTGTATCCTTTTCTCCTGAACCGGTTGTGGTGACTGAACGCGCCGTGGCCAAGGTCAAGAGCCTGCTGGAGGAAGAGGGCAATCCGGAATTGAAATTGCGCGTCTTTGTTACGGGCGGTGGCTGTTCCGGTTTTCAGTACGGTTTCACTTTTGACGAGTTGGTGGCCGAAGACGATGCCGTGGTGCAGAAAGACGGCATCGAAGTGCTGGTCGATGCCATGAGCTATCCGTATCTGGTTGGCGCGAGTGTGGATTATGAAGAGGGCCTCAGCGGCTCCCGCTTTGTGGTGCAGAATCCCAATGCCTCGTCCACCTGTGGCTGCGGTTCATCCTTCTCGATTTAATTGCCCGGCTGTTTTCAGGCCTTTTATTTTCGCCCCGGACACCCCTCCGGGCGCCCCGGAATCTGTCCCGCGCCGCAGCGCTGGCCGCTGTCGCGATGGCAGCAGTCGCTGTCGGCCACTTTTCTGGCTTCCCGACTTCTCGGCCATTTTTCCCCGCTCGGTATATCTGCTCTCGACCCCTTCCTCAGTCTTTGCCCCTGAGGGAGACGTCGCTCCGCTGGGAGTAGCAGGATTCCCCTTCAGTTTTCTTCAGGCTCTTCTGCCTCACGGGGAATGCCCTCAGGCTTTTGTCTGCAAGCCCATACGGTCGGTCAGGCGGGATAAATACCCCCGAGAATGGTGCTGCGGCTTGCGCCCGTGACGGTCGGGCAGTTACTCGGCAGGCCGTGCAGCGTCTGCCGGGCAAACCAGGCAAAGCCCACCGCTTCCAGCCAGTCCCCGGCGATGCCGTATTTGCCCGTATCGGCGATCGACCAGGTGGGCAGTCGGCGCTGCAGGCGTTGGATAAGATCCAGGTTTCTGGCGCCGCCACCGCAGATCAGCAATTCTCCACTTTGGGCGAAAGCGTCGACCGCACCGGCGATGCTGGCGGCAGTGACCTCCGACAGCGTGGCCTGGGTATCGGCAGGCGACAGGTGAAGTCCCCCCATGGCGCTCTCCAGCCAGCCTGGGTTGAAGTTTTCCCGTCCGGTGCTCTTTGGTGGCTCGGTAGCGAAATACGGGTCGGCCATCAGGCGTTCGAATAGCTCCGGGTGCACCCGGCCGCTGGCCGCCCAGGCGCCGTCGCGGTCAAAGCGCTGCCCCCGATGCAGCTCGACCCAGTAATCCAGCAGCGCGTTGCCGGGGCCGGTGTCGTAGCCGCGCACCTCGCCGTCAGCGCCAAGCTCGGTGATATTGGCCATGCCGCCAATATTCACCACGGCGCGATCACAGCCGGAGGCGAAGGCCGCATGGTGGAAAGCCGGCATCAGGGGCGCGCCCTGGCCGCCCAGTACCATGTCGCGACGACGGAAATCAGCCACCGTGGTGATACCAGTCAGGCTGGCGATGGTATTGGGGTCACCAAGCTGCATGGAGAAGGGGATGGCGATGCTGCCAGGTGGACGGTGGCGAACCGTCTGGCCGTGGCTGCCGATGGCCAGGACTTCGGCGGGTGAAATTGAGGTGCGCTGGAGCAGGCTTGTGACCGCCTCCGCAAACGCTTCCCCCAGTTGCCGATCCAGTTGCCCGGCGCGGTCAATCTCTGACGGGCCCGGAGCGCAGAGGGCGAGAATGGCCTCGCGCATGGAGGCTGAAATCGGCTGGTCAATGGCATCGACTACCCGTGTGTGGAGCGGTGAGTTGCCCTCAAATTCCACCAGTACGGCATCGATGGAGTCGACGCTGGTGCCGGACATCAGTCCGATATAGAGCTCAGACATTGGCGCTCCCTAAGACTTTGAGCGATTCAGTGTTTGGTTTGTTATTGCTGGGGGAGGCCGGCCTGAAGAAAACAGCAATGCCAGCCGGGGGGCTGCAGCGCCCGCAGGGATGCGGGCGCACGCGGGTGGGCTCAGTTGAATCCCGGGCCGTCTTCGGGTTCGTTGCGCCGGGCCAGGGTGGGTTGTCCGTAGCTCTCAAGCTGGGCCAGCAGGGGCTGGGTCTGAGCCTGGAATCGCGCCATTTCCGCGCTGGGAATGGACTTGGCCTTCGGCAGCCGGCGCACAATCGTGGCCGGGTTGCGATGGCTGCCATCGACCAGGAACTCGTAGTGGAGATGAGGCCCGGTGGCATAGCCGGTGGCGCCGACGGTGCCGATCACCTGACGCTGTTTCACTCGTTGCCCGGTTTTTACTTTGCGCTTGTTAAGGTGCAGGTAGCGGGTTACATAGCGCTCGCCGTGCTTGATGAAAACGTAGTTGCCGTTGGCCTTGCTGTAACCAGCCTTAATGACTCGGCCGTCGCCGGCGGAGTAGACCGGTGTGCCACGCGGGGCGGCGTAATCAGTGCCGTTGTGGGGGCGGCTGGTCTTGAAAATTGGATGCAGGCGCCGCGGGTTGAAGTGTGAGCTGATGCGGCCGATGTCCACCGGTGTGCGGATGAACGCCTTGCGCATGCTCTTTCCGTCCGGAGTGTAGTAGTTGGCGTCGCCATTGGCATCCACGTAGCGCACCGCACTGAAGGTTTTGCCCTGATTGACGAAGGTGACGGCCTGGATGGGGCCGTTGCCGATCTTCTCGCCATCGAGGAACTGTTCCTCGAACGTCACACTGAATCTGTCGCCCTTGCGAATATCCAGGGCAAAGTCGATGTCGGAGCTGAACACCTGCGCCATTTCCATAATCAGGTCATGGCTGAGGCCAGCTTCGCTGCCAGCCATAAACAGGGAGCTGTCGATCTCGGCTTCGCGGTAGGCGGTGTAATTGTCTGCCTGACGCTGGTGCCGCGCATACTGGAAAGTGCCACTCGCCTCGCGGGTAAATGCGACCAGGTTCAGTCGGTCCCGGTGCAGCTCCAGGCTGTGCAGGGAGCCATCGTTGTTAATGTGGAAGGTGAGTTCCTCGCCGGGGGTCAGTCGGGCCAGGCCGCGGGCCTCGTCGCCGCTGGCGAGCAGTTTGTACATCTCGGCGGAATCTATCCCGGCGCGCTGGAAGAGGTCGGACAGGGTGTCGCCGTTGCGCACCTCAAGACTCTTCTTCGCCATGGCCACGGGTTCCGCCGCGATGACCTCAGTGCGGGCGCCCGCTGAGGGGGTCGCGGATTCGCCGGCGGCGCTGGCGAGCTCCTCGGGGGTGGAGAGATTGACAGGCAGCGGCAACCGTTTGGCTTCCACTTGCGGGGTCGGCACGAACAGGGCGATCACCAGTGCAAAACTGGCGGCGGTCGCCGCGAGTGCATGGGTGCGCGGAAAGTGCTGGCGCAGTGCGCCGAACACGCGCTTTGGTGTCGGTTTGTTTGCAGTATCCATGGTCTTAACAGGTGGCGCTGGTAATACTTTTTATTGATGCCGGGCGTTCGCCGCGGCTAAAAAACGAACAACAAGATTGCTTTATAACAAAAATCGGGTCGCCATTCACGGGGTAATTGACCTGCCTTTCCATGGTTAGGTTCCTTTGCGCTATTTAGATAGACGTTTTGAGCGGGGGCTCAGCTGCTTGTATTTACCAGCGTATTCGGTAATGTTGCAGCCCGCTTCGCCGCCGGATGGCGGCACCAATCGCCATATATTGCACAGAGGGGAAATAATGGCTGGGGTCGATACCGCACTGTTGAAAGACTTGGACCGCAGAGGGCTGATCAATCAGGCCACTGGGGATGGGGAACTGACCGAGCATCTGGCGCATTCCCGCACCCTCTATTGCGGCTTCGATCCAACCGCTGATTCCCTTCACATTGGGAGTCTAGTCCCCCTTCTGACCCTGAAGAGGTTTCAGGCGGCAGGACATCGTCCGATTGCGCTGGTTGGCGGCGCAACCGGCCTGATTGGCGACCCTTCCTTCAAGGCCCAGGAGCGCAGTCTCAACACCCCCGATGTGGTTGCCGGCTGGGTGGACAAGATTCGCGCCCAGGTATCCCAGTTCATCGACTTCGACTGTGGCGAAAACAGCGCGGTGGTGGTGAACAACCTGGACTGGACGCAAAACCTGAATGTGCTCGACTTCCTGCGGGATGTGGGAAAGCATTTCTCCGTCAACAACATGGTCAACAAGGAATCCGTGAAGCAGCGGATTCAGCGCGAGGGAGAGGGGATCTCCTTTACCGAGTTCAGCTATATGCTGCTGCAATCCATGGATTTCTCCGAACTCTACCAGCGCGAGAAGTGTACCCTGCAGATAGGCGGCTCGGATCAGTGGGGCAATATCACCGGCGGCGTGGATCTCACCCGGCGTCAGCACCGCGGCAAGGTGTTTGGTCTGACCCTGCCGCTGGTGACAAAGGCGGACGGCACCAAGTTCGGAAAGACCGAAAGCGGCACCATCTGGCTGGACCCCAAGCGCACCTCTCCCTATGCCTTCTATCAGTTCTGGCTCAATACTGCCGATGCGGACGCCTACAAGTTCCTGCGTTACTTCACTTTCCTGAGTGTGGATGAGATCGAAGCCATTGAGCGCGCCGATGCGGATCGCGCCGGCAAGCCAGAGGCTCAGGGCGTACTTGCCCGCGAAGTGACCCGCGAGGTGCACGGTGAAGAGGGGCTCCTGGCGGCCGAACGTATCTCCCGCGCCCTTTTTTCCGGGGATATCTCCGAGCTTTCCGCCGGCGACCTGGAGCAGTTGCGCCAGGATGGTTTGCCCAGTTCCGAGCTGCCGGCCGGTTTTGGCGACCAGAGCCTGATCAATGTGCTGGTGGACGCCGGCATGGCGCCCTCCGGAAAGCCGGTGAAGGATGCGCTCAGTCGCAATGCCGTACTGGTGAATGGTGAAGCTGTGGGAAGCGATAGCAACGGCGCACCAGCGGAGGTCTTTAGTGCTGAGCGAGCCCTGCACGGCCGCTTCTTTATTGTTCGCCTTGGCAAGAAGAAATATCACCTATTCTCACTGGCGAGTTGATCAAGTTTTGGGCGTATTTTGCGGCAAAGCAATTTTTTTGCAGTTTTGTCACAAAAGTTCTTGCGGCTGCTCCCGTGGCTCCGTATAGTTCGCGCCCTCGCTGCTTGAGAAGTGGTGAGGAGGCGGTTCCAAGTGATTGATTTTCTTAAGAAATTTTCTTCACGAAAGAGCTTGCCAAGGTCGAAGACGCCGCTATAATGCGCGCCACTTCGAAGGAGTCCCAACCGGCTCCGCCAGGTCTCCCGCGAGGCCATTTCATGCTGCTGAGCGGCGTGAATCAGTATCGGAAGGCGCGTCTTGTAGAGTCGCCTCCGGCACTGAAAAAAGCCTCAAAAAAGGCTTGTCGCGGAGAGGTGGCTCGCTATAATGCGCGCCCCTCACGAGCTACCGGAAGCGGTGGTTCGGGGTTTCGGAAAGCTCTTTAGGTAG
>NZ_BAABRT010000021.1:0-73532 GCF_039545115.1 Microbulbifer aestuariivivens
ACCGATGCAGACACTCGATGATGGCAAAAAAATCTGGATGGAAAAGTTCGTAAACTGAACCTGACCTGACAGAGCACCTTCTGAAAAACCGGTAACTGTCAGATCAAGTCTGAACTACTACAAATAAGCAGCCAGCAAGAGCCCCACACCTCGCTGTTACGAGGGCAACCGCCCTGCTCAGGCGGCCCCTGCTGAGATCAATTGCTAGGATCGTTTTTAAACTTCTTACCTCAGCTAGTTTTAAAACCACCCAAAGATTTATTCACACAACCAAGCCCTCAGAATTTCCAGCGGGTGCCGACTTCGGCAACCAGGCTGTCCATCTGCACCTCGAACTCCGCATCAAACAGATCGGCATCTACCTGAATGTCATCCGTCTGGCGCCAGCGCAAGCCGCCGAACAGGCTCAGCTGTTCGCTCATCTGGTAGGTGGCGCCAGCCATCAGCTGATAGGCGAAGACGCTGTCATCGTCGTCGATGATGGTGACACCGGAAGGGCTGTAGCTGACGTCAACCGACGCATTACCGATGCCGGCGCCCACATAGGGGGTCAGCGCCATACCCAGATCGAAATCGTAGTAGACGTTGGCGAACAGGAAACGGCTGTCGAATTCGCCCTCGCCGGCGGCCACCAGGTCACCGACACTCACGCCCAGGTTGGCGGGGGCACCACTGACCAGTACACCGGCGTCCTCAGCGGTCAGGTCAATACCTGCGGCGCCGACACCGTCGTGAGACTTCACATCGTTCCTGGCGCTGGCGTATTCGGCTTCAATCCGAAACTGATTGATCTGGTAGCCCAGCGCCAGGCTGTACGTGGCGCCGCTGTCGACCGAGGTATCCCATCCCACCCTGGTGCCGGCGGGCAGACTCACACCAGCGGGAATGCTGGTGCCCGGTCCGGTGGTGAAGTCGCTGCTGAAACTGCCGCTGGTCTTGGTGTCGTCCATGTCGCTGTAGCCGATGTTACCACTCACATAAACCCCCTCCGCAGAGGCGGAAGCGGACACTGAGGCGGCAAAAACACTGCCGGCAATCGCACAGAACAGTTTCTTTTTAGTGAACATAATCACACTCCTCTTTTGACCCATTGTGTTTCGAATATGCGGTGCTGAATGCCTGAAAATTACGGCTTCGCATGCATCGCAGATCACGAATCATTGCCAAAGAGCTGAAAAATGTGATTGCAATCGAATAAATCCACTCAACATCAGATCGAAATGATCCGCTGTTTTATAGCCATCGTATCGATATTTTTATCCTCGCAGCGCTTCAAAAACCTGAAAATATAAGTGGATATTTTTTGGTTCCGCCATGTGCAGAGCGAGCACTTGATAAAATGAATAGAGCATCCCGCGATGCAGTCACTCAAACAAACCCTCACACTGGCCTCTTAAAACACACCCGCGCCGGAAGGCTTGCGGCCGCAGGACAATAGACAGAAGTGCGGGGACTGTTGATGCAAGCAGAGGCGGGGAAAATCGATGGATGTGGGTAATAAATGGATGAGAGAGATAAATGAGAAAAACAGGTGCTAGCAATGACACATATGAGTAATGGCAGAATGTGAGCAACAAACCATCACGTGTATTCAATAAAGTGAAAATACTCTAAGTATTTTGAGGCTATCAGCCTACAGCCAGGGTGCGCAGCAGCCAGCCTGTCACAAAAGCCAGTCCGGCGGCGGCACCGCCAAGCAGCAGTGTTTTTATTCCCGAATAGATTGGCGCGCGCTCACGGCCAAGGGTAAGGGTCTTCGCCATGCCAATGACAAAAAACATCACCCCGGCCAGCAAAGTGCTGAGCAGAAACTGCCGATGCAGATCCAGCGCGGGCACCAGATAAGGCACCAGCGGCGCGGCACCGATCACCACAAACGCGACAAAGGTTACCAGCGCCGAACGCAGCGGATTGCCCCGCGCCTGGCCGATGCCATACTCCTCGTTGAGCATGGTGTCTATCCACAGCTTGCGATTGCGGGTAATGATGCAGACAATTTTTTCCAGTGTCTCACCGTAAAACCCTTTGCCGGCAAAAATCTGCCGCACTTCTTCGCGCTCACCTTCCGGGACCTTGGTGATGTGTTCCTCTTCGGTGCGACGCGCCGCATCGGCAAATTCACGCCGCGCGTTCACCGCCTCATAATTACTCACCGCCATACTGAAGCCATCGGCCACCAGATTGGCGAACCCCATAATCAGGATCACCGGCGCCGAGAAGCCGGCACCCACACCGCCCGCGACAATGGCAAAAGTGGTCACGCAACCATCGATGGCGCCGAGCACAAAGTCGGAAGTGTCCTGGGAGGGCGGCGGTTGTTGCAGGCGGCGCGCGATATGCTCGCGCCGGTGCGAGCGGATCAGGGCCTCGGTGCTCTGTTTTTTCACCAGCCAGTTTTTCACCAGCCACTCCCTGTATGCCTCTACCCAAGCAGTGTAGCCGCGCTTAACCTCCCGCGCCCCGTGCGTCATTCTCTGGAGTTGCGGGCCGCTGCCTGTGGCTCTGGCTCCAGTTCTTATGATCTACCGAACGATAAAACTCACCTGGTCGACGCCGGTGTTGCCGGTGCGCGGGTCGTAGGCATAAACCAGTAACTGGTAAAGCCCGGGGCCATCCGGCTGCAGCTCGCCGCCAAAGGTATTGACGTCCTCAAGTGCCAGCGGAATGGTGGCGAAGTCGCGACCATCCTTTTTAACCAGCGCCGCCACCTCCATCTGGCTGCCATCCCACAGTCCGCCCTCACTGATCGGGCATCCGCACATCATCACCACATTGGCGCGAATGGGGAACGGCGCGTCTGCCATCTGTGTGTAGCGATGCGTCTGCGGACTCAGCACATCCACGACCAGCCCGGGAATTTCCACCACCAGCCCTTCGCCATCGAGATGCTTGCCGGGCACCAGCCAGACCTGAGTCTGCGCCGCCACCCGGGCCTGCTTCTTGATGTAAGGGGCCAGCACCTCCACCGTGACAAATACCGGCTCACTGAGCATCAGTGATGTGCGGAATGCGGCCGCCCCCTCGGCAATGGACTGATGGCGCCGGTGCGGCTGCTGCATGATCAGGTCCGTGTTACCGGTGCTGCCCTCGGTCAGGCCCTCGGCGAGAATTTCCCCGCTTTCGGCATCGCGGATACGCACCATGGCGCCGCCCATGGAGGAGCCGATAAATTTGGCGTCTTTTGACTTGGCCCGCACGACGATATCCGTTGCCTTGGGTTCAGACGCATTCGCCACCGGCAGCGCCACCAGGCACACCAGCAACAGGCTGATCCATTGAACGGTTATCGATTGAAAGGGTTTCCATTGGTTCCTGGGCATTTCGCACTCCTGCAAGCATTCAAGGTACTAGATTCATGGTGGTTGTGAGTATTTCAGCATCCGCCGCCATCATGGGCCAGCCCAAACTGGATACGCCGGATTTCGCCGCAGCCATACTTGGGCCCATGGCCATCGATACAAGCACATAAGCAACGGGTGCTTTGCCAAAACCGCCGAAGTGCCACAGCCAAGCTAAAAGAGCACAGCCAAGCTAAAAGAGCACAGCCAAGCTAAAAAAGTACGGCCAAGCCTAAACCGCCCAGCCCAGTTTAAATCGCACCGTCCAGCTTAAAACACACAGCCGGGCATAAAACACACAGCCGGGCATAAAAAAGGCCGGGGTCGCCCGGCCTGTTTATGCACTGAATTTTCCGGCGCCTAGCGTTTCCGGCCTACTGCACCGGCTCCAGGCGATAGAGACCGGCATCACTCTGGTCGTTGAGCAGGTAGATATAGCCATCACGGCCCTGGCGCACATCGCGGATACGGCCGATCTCCCCCTGCAACAGCACCTCCGTCGCCTTCACCTCCCGTCCATCGACGACTATGCGCAGCAGTTGGTTACTGCCGAGGCCACCCGCCAGCAGGTTGTGTTGCCACTGCGGGAAATATTCGCTGTGCACCTGCGCCAGCCCCGAGGGCGCGAAACGCCCCTGGTAGTAATGCGCGGGTTGCCGCACGCCAGGTGCCGAGGGCGCACCGATGGCCTCGTCGCGGCTGTATTCCCGCGAGCGGGTCGCCCTCGGCCAGCCGTAGTTGTTGCCCGCCTCAATCAGGTTGAGTTCGTCGCCGCCGCGCGCCGCGTGTTCACTGGCCCAGACCTGGTCGCTGGCGGTGACCACCAGCCCCTGGATATTGCGGTTGCCGTAGCTGAAGATCTCGTCCAGACCGGAGCGCTCGCCGGCGAAGGGGTTGTCCGCCGCCGCGCCACCGCTCTCGGTGAGGCGCAGCACGCTGCCGGCATGATCGCCGATGTCCTGGGCGCGCTCGCGCTCCACACCGCGGTCGCCGATGGTCATCATCAGGGTGCCGTCCTTCCTCCAGGCGAGACGCGAGCCGTAGTGGCGCCCGGGCGCGGAAAAGCGATTCTGCACAAACAGCTCTTCGACATTCACCAGGCTCGTGCCTTCGAGACGCGCGCGGCCCAAGGCGGTGGCGCTGCCGTCTTGGCCGGGCTCTTTTCCAGCTTTAGCGTAAGTGAAATAAATCCAGTCGTGCTCGCCATCGCCGTACTGCGGGTGCAGCACCAGATCCAGCAGTCCGCCCTGGCCGATGGCGGATACCGCCGGCACGCCATCCAGATAGCGCACCTCACCGCCGTCAATCAGTGCCATGCGGCCGCGGCGTTCGGTCACCAGGAAACGGCCGTCGGGCAACTGCGCCACGGCCCAGGGGTGATGCAGTCCCGAGGCCAGACGCACGATACGGAAGTCGTGCCTGTCGGTTTCGATACGCTGCTCGACCACCTCGGCGGCGCCCGCCGCGACACTGCTACAGAGCCCCAGGCCGAGCAGGCAGCGGGTCAGAAAAGTGGCCAGTGGTTTCATCTCTACAGTCTCCTTCACTCTCTTCTTCACTGAGGATTGCGGCTGCCACGAATGCTATCGGTATCCGCCACCATTCTCAAAGCGGCCCCCTCAGGGCAAAAACAAAAAAGCCGGGCGAAAGCCCGGCTGTGGTTACGCGAAATGCCGCCCGTTCGATCAGCCCTGCTGGACCTCTTCGATCCAGCGGTTGACCCGCGCTTCCAGCATCGGCAGCGGCAGGGCGCCACCGCCGAGCACGGTATCGTGGAAGCCGCGAATATCGAACTGGTCGCCAAGTGCTTCTTGCGCCTGCTGGCGCAGTTCGAGAATTTTCAGCATGCCGATCTTGTAGGAAGTGGCCTGGCCGGGCAGGGTCAGGTAGCGGCGCACCTCGGAGCGCACGGCGCTCTCGGGGATGGCGGAGTTCTCCAGGAAGTACTCCACCGCCTGCTCCTGGGTCCAGCCCTTGGTGTGCAGACCGGTATCCACCACCAGGCGAATGGCCCGCCACATTTCCGCAGTCAGGCGGCCGAAGTCCTTGTAGGGGTCCTGGAACTGGCCCATTTCCTTGGAGAGCAGTTCGGAGTAAAGCGCCCAGCCCTCGATGTAGGGGGTAAAGTGCGCCTGGGTGCGGAACTGCGGAATGCCCTCCAGCTCCTGGGCGATGGAGATCTGCATATGGTGGCCGGGGCTGCCCTCGTGGTAGGTCACGGTTTCCATATCGGTGGTGGACAGGGCGCTCATGTCGGACATGTGCACATAGTAGGTGCCCGGGCGGGAACCGTCCGGGGTGCCGGACTGGTAGTGCTGGGCGCCGCCGGCCACTTCACGGAATGGCTCCACCCGCTTAACCACCAGCTTGGCCTTGGGCAGGATGCCGAAGTATTCCGGCAGCTTCTTCTCGATATCGTCGAGGAAACCGCGGGTCTCGGTCAGGTAGCCCTCGCGCCCCTCATCGGTGTTCGGGTAGTAGAACTGGTCATCGTTGCGGATAAAGGTGAAGAATTCCTGCAGATTGCCCTCGAAGCCCACCTGCTCCTTGATCGCTTCCATCTCCTTGCGGATGCGCGCGACTTCCTTGAGGCCGATCTGGTGTACCTGATCGGCGGTGAGGTCGGTGGTGGTGTAGTTGGCCAGGCGATTATTGTAATAGGCCTCGCCGTTCGGCAGGCTGGAAACGCCCTGCGGCTCCTCGCTGGCGTTGTCGCGGTCCTGCTGCAGCCAGGCGATGTACTGGTCGTAGACCGGCTTGAAGTTTTCCTTCAGGCTCGCTTCCACCTGGCCGAGCAGCTCTGCGGCGGTCGCGTCATCGATCTTGCCGGCTTTTTTCAGCGCCTCGATCTTGCCCTTGGCATCGGTGTAGATCGGGGCTTCGCCCTCCCCTGCAAAGGGTGCGCCGGAGGAAACCTTCTGCGCGCGCTCAATGGCCAGGTCGTAGGCAAAGCGCGGTGGGCGGATACCCTCTTTGGCGGACAGCTGCGCGCGCTCCAGCATCTGCCCCATGGCGCGGCTGATGCCGTCGATACGGGCGATGTAGGCCTGCATATCCTCGGCGGTGTCCACCTTGTGGATATTAATCAGGAAGTTCGGTAGCGATGCCTCGGGGCCGCCCAGCTCACCGGCGAAATAGCCGTGGCGCTTGAAGGGTTCGGCGGCCTTGGCCTGTTCGTACTGGAACACCCACAGGTCGTAGGATTCCTTACCGGCCTCGGTCAGGTTGTCGTAGTTGAAGTTTTGCTTCAGCTCCTCGACGGTCTTGGCCTGCCAGGCCAGCTCGCGGGCGGAGGCGGCTTCGCTCATGTCGTCGACCTGGTCGTACTGATCCTTGCGGCCGAGATAGCTGAGCTCGATGGGGCTGAACTGCAGCCGCTCCTCGTAGCGTTTGTTGAACCATTCCGTCAGGCGCTGGGTCTCAGCGGCCGGATCGACCGCCTGCGCACCTTCGGCAACAGCGGCATTGCCGGCGTCCAGCGCGCTGGCACTGGTGTGGGCGGATTCATCGCCCTGGCACCCGCTGAGGATGGCCACTGCCAGCAGGCTGGGGATAAGGGGGCTATGCAGCTTTAATCGCATCGTTACACCTCGCTCAAAATATGCACAGAAAAAATCCGGCCTACTTTGACACGAAACCCCGATTGAGTCGATTGCCACACCCCTGTGCCGGCGTCATCTGCGCCGAAGTGAAGCGCAGCCGGGATCAGCTCTCCGTCGGCTCCCCCCGCGCCACCAGCTCGCGCCTTCGTCGCCAGCGCCGGTAGCGGGCGTGCACGCCGCGGGTCAGCAGGGAGGAATAGTTCTCCAGCACATCCACACCCAGCAGCACGGCGATGACAAGACCCGCCAGCACAATGGCGGTGCCGAAGGCACCGAAGCCGATCAGCGTGCCGATGGCCGCCTGTACCCAGATGGTGGCGGCGGAGGTGACACCCACCACCACCCCGTCCCGCGCCAGCATCACCCCGGCACCGAGAAAACCGATTCCGGTAATCACCTGCCCCAGCACCCGCGCGCGGTCCGCACTGCCGCCGATGGAGACCGCCAGCGCGGTGAAAGCATAGGTGCCGAGCACGATCAGGATGGAAGTGCGGATTCCCACCGGCTTGCCGCGGATCTGCCGTTCGAGCCCCACCACACCCGCGCACAGCATGGCGGTGAAAATCCCCGGCCAGCTCAGGGGGGCGACATTGAACAGCTCATTCATGGATGATTTTCTCTCTGGGCGATTCCGCCACCTGGTTAATGATGTGCAGCTCCCGCTGCGGGAAGGGAATACTGAGCCCCTTTCGCTCCAGTGCCGGCTTCAGCTGTTGCATCAGCGACCAGTACACCTCCCAGTATTCTTCCGTGCGCACCCAGGCCCGCAGGTGCAGGTTGACCGAGTTGTCCGCCAGCTCGCGCACCGCGAAAGCGGGTTCCGGCTCCGCCAGAATGCGCGGCTCGTCGGCCACCAGCTGGCGCAGCACCGCCATGCCCTTGTCGATGTCGTCCCCATAGGCGATGCCGGCGATGATCTCGATGCGGCGGGTGGCATTGCGGGAATAGTTGATCAGGTTCTGCCCCCACACATTGCTGTTGGGCGCCGAGATACAGAGTCCGTCGGCGGTATCCAGCTGCGTGGTAAACAGCCCCACCTCGCGCACCTTGCCGATGGTATCGCCAAACTGGATGGTGTCGCCGACGCGGAAAGGGCGCAGCCCGAGGAGAATAAAACCGGCGGCGATATTCTGCAGGGTGTCCTTGAGGGCCAGGCCCACCGCGATACCGGCGGCGCCCACCAAGGCCACCAGGCTGGTGGTGTTGACCCCGAGGCGGTCCAGCAGCACCAGTGTGCCGACCGCGTACACCGCCCAGATCACCATATTGCTCAACACCGGAATCAGGGTCGCGTCCATCCGGCCGGCGATACGGCGCACACCGCGACGCGCCAGGCGCGCGGAAATATAACTAAGCATCACGATCAGCAGGGCGCTGCCGAGCTTCAGGGCCGCGGCGGTAATCAGCGGCGTGTACTCGTCGATCAGTGGTTGCACGTCCATGGAAACCCCCTTCGCTCGCAGGTGGACAACAGCCTCGCAGCATACGCCATCTGCACCGCCATGGCAGCGGATCAGAGGAGGTTTTTCGCCCGCGCCACCTCCACGCAGCGGCGCTGCGCCGGGCAGTTCAACAGGTGGTCATTGACCATGCCGGTCGCCTGCATATGGGCGTACATGATGGTGGAGCCGACAAAGCTGAAACCGGCTTTTTTCAGCGCCCTGCTCATGGCATCCGAGACCGGGGTAGTGGCCGGAATATCGGCGAGGCTGCGCGGGCGGTTGACGACCACGCGGCCATCGGTGAACTGCCAGAGGAAATCCGCCAGCGTCTGGCCGCGTTCGCGCAGGGCCAGATAAGCCCGCGCGTTTTTGACCACAGCCTCCACCTTGCGGCGGTTGCGGATAATGCCCGCGTCCTGCAGCAGCCGCTCGATTTTGGCCGGCCGGTAACGGGCGATTTTGTCCGCATCGAAACCGTCGAACAGGCGCCGGTAATTCTCGCGCTTGTTCAGCACGGTGATCCACGCCAGGCCCGCCTGCGCGCCCTCGAGAATCAGGAACTCGAACAGCCGGGCATCGTCGGTGACGGGTCTTCCCCACTCCTCGTCGTGATACTGCTGATAGAGCGGCGTCGACAGGCACCAGCCGCAGCGTTGATCGGTCACGGTCACTCCCCCCAGCTTTACGGGTTTCTGGCTTTCTTCGTCTCTGCCAGCGGGCTCACCCGGGATCAGCCAGCCCGTCCTGCAGGCCTGCACCCGCTACTGGGCGCCGGAGAAAAAGTAGTGCTGCAGCAGCTGCAACACCAGCAGGATCATCACCAGCAGAAAAATAATATTGCCGCGCTTCACGCCGATACCCCGCCGGGCTGCTCGCCGGCGCCGGGGGCCAGTAAGCCGCGCTCGATCAGCCAGTCGCGGCTCTCCCGCAGCATGGTGTCCAGGGGCACATCGCCACGGTAGCCCAGCTCCCGCCTGGCCTTGTCACAGTTGGCGGTAACCCGCCGGGTAATCAGCGCCGCTTTTTCCGGAGTGATTCTCGGCTCCTTGCCGGTGACCCGTGACAGCAGGTCGGAAACCTGCGCCAGCAGATGGATGACTATCGCCGGTGTGGTGCGCTCGGGCACAGGCTTGCCCAGCAGGCGGGCGATATGGCCGAAAAACTCGAGGAAGCTGGCGTCGACGCCGGCGAGAATATAATTTTCGCCGCTGCGGCCCTTCTCAAATGCGGCGATATGCGCCCGCGCCACCTCGGCGGCATGACAGAAAGAACCGCTGCCCGGGGGCACACCGGGCAGTTTGCCATCCTGTATCAGGAAGAAGCTCTGCGCCCAGTTGCCGGTGTCGTACTTGCCGACGATGCCGCAGGGGTTCAGAAAAACCGCATCCAGCCCTTTTTCAATCTCTTCGCGCACCGCCAGCTCCGCACGCTTTTTGCTGTAGAGATAGCCGTAGCGGGGATCGTCGGCAAGCTGCGGGCTCTGCTCGTCGATGGGCTGCCGCTGATAGCCGTAGGCGGAGATGGAGCTGGTCACCACCATCCGCGCGGCGCCGCTTTCCCGCGCCACCCGGGCGAGGTTTGCCGAACCTTCCACATTGTCGCGCCACTGCTGCGCGCGGCCGCCGCGCCACATGCTGGTGTTGGCGGCCACGTGAAATACCGCATCCACACCCTCGGCGAGCGCACGCTTCAGGGAGTTCCGGTCAGCCAGGCTGCCCGGCACCAGCTCCGCGCCCAGCGATTCCGCAATGCGCGTATCCGACCCCGGCCTGTGCAGGGCGGTCACACGCCAGCCCTGCGCCACCAGCTGCTCGATCAGGTTGGCGCCCAGAAATCCGGTTCCACCGGTGATAAATGCGTGTTTCATTGGCTGCGAGCTCTTTTTTATTTTCGCTGTGGACGTTTTAACGAAAAGTTTTTCGCTTGAAGTTTTTTCAGCAACAGTTTTTCTGGCTAAAGGTTTTTCCCCGCTAAGGGCTTTTTCCCCGCTAAGGACTTTTTCTGAGGCCAAGACTTCTTCCCGGCTAAAGGCTTTTCCCGGCTAAGGGCTTCTTATATTGCAGGCTGTAACCGCAGCGCCGGGCCCTCGGAGTCGCACTGGCGTTGGCTTCGTGTCCGCAGAATGGCAGCGCTAGTTGTTATTCAATCGGCATGCCCAGCTGCTGCGCCAGAAACGCGTACTGGTTGGTAAAGTCCTCCACCTGCATCCACACCGGTTTGCCGGCACCGTGGCCAGCGCGGGTTTCCACGGCCAGATAGATCGGCCTGTCACAGCCCTGGTCCCGCTGCAGGGCGGCGGCGAACTTGTAACTGTGCCAGGGCACCACGCGGTCGTCGCGATCGGCGGTGGTGATCAGCGTTGCCGGGTAGCACCGGCCCTTGTCGGTGTTGTGCACCGGCGAATAGGCATGCAGCGCCGCGAATTCTTTTTGATTCTCGCTGAGGCCGTAGTCGCTGGACCACTGGCGCGCATTGGCGGAGGCGGTGTGATAGCGCAGCATATCCAGCACCCCCACAATCGGCAGGGCCGCCGCGAACAGGTCCGGGCGCTGCACCAGCGTTGCGCCCACCAGCAGGCCGCCGTTGGAGCGGCCCATAATGGCCAGCTTTTGCGGGGCGGTGACCTTCTCGTCGATCAGCCACTCGGCGGCGGCGATAAAGTCATCGAAGACATTCTGTTTCTCGGTTTTGGTGCCGGCCTTGTGCCAGTCGGCGCCGTACTCGCTGCCACCGCGCAGGTTGACCATGGCCAGGGTGCCGCCCATATCCAGCCAGCCGGCGAAGCGGGTATAGAACTGCGGCAGCTGTGCCGCGTTGAAGCCGCCGTAGCCATAGAGCAGCGTGGGGTTCTGGCCATCGCGCCGCATATCCTTGCGGTGCACCAGGAACATGGGTACGCGGGTGCCGTCCTTGCTGGTAAAGAAATGCTGACTCACCGTCAGATCAGAAAAATCGGCGGGATAGTGCGGGGTTTTTACCTTTTCATTTTTCCCTGTCTGCACATTCAGTTTGTAAATCGCCGGCGGGGTGAGAAAGTTGCTGAAGGCGTAATAGGTTTCCGGGTCGTCCGGCTCGCCGACAAACCCCTCCACGGTGCCCATGCCCGGCAGCTGCAACTCGTACTGCTGTTGGCCATTCAGGTCGGTGACCAGCACTTTGGATTTGGCATCCTCCAGGTAATGCAGCACCAGACGCTGGCCCACCAGGCTTGCCGACTGCAGGGCATTTTTCTGCTCAGCCACCAGCTGCCGCCAGTTTTGTTTATGCGGTTTGTCCAGATCGATGGCGACCACGCGACCGTTGGCGGCACCGGCATTGGTCTCGAAGAAAAAGGTTGTGCCGCTGTTGCCGAGATAGTGGTAGAGCCCATCCCAGTCGTCCAGCAGCCGCACGACTTTGCCGCTCTTGTCCCGCAGGTCGCGGTAGTAAATGCCATTGCTGTCATAGCCGTCGAAAATGCTGAAGAGCAGATAGTTGCCATCGTCACTCAGCTGCGCCTCGGGATTGCGTGTCGGGTGGTCCTCAATCGCGTACACCAGCTCGTCGGCGCTCTGCGGCTGGCCCAGCCGATGGAAGTACACCGCCACCTGGCGGCTGTCGTCGGCGCTGCCGTCCGCGTTGAAGGGATAGCGGCTGTAGTAAAAACCGGACTCGTCCTTGGCCCAGCTGACGCCGCTGAACTTGATGCCTTTGAGCACGTCTTTGAGATCGCTGCCGGTGCTCAGGTCACGCACGTGATAATCGGTCCAGTCGGTGCCGCCATCGGAGGTGCCATAGGCCAGATAGCGCCCTTTGGGGCTGACCGCATAGCGCCTGGCGGCGATGGTGCCATCGTCACTCAACTGGCGCGGGTCGAGGATGGTGGCTGGCTCGCCGCTGCGCAGGTCGTCGCTGCGGTAAAAGACGCTCTGGTCCCAGCTGCCGTCGTTGTATTCGTAAAAGACCTTGCCCGCTTTGCGGTAGGGCACGCCGTAGCGCTCGTACTGCCAAAGCTCCGTGAGGCGATCGTTGATCTTCTGCCAGCCCGGCAGTTTTTTTAGCCGTGGCAACGCGAACTGATTCTGCGCGCCGACCCATTGGTCCACCGCCTCGGAATCGAGGTCTTCGAGCCAGCGAAAGGGATCGCTCACCGGGGTACCGAAGTAATCGTCAGTCTGCTCCACCGTTCTCGTGTGCGGGTACTCCTCTGCGGCCTGTGCCAGCACACAGCCCAGGGCGCCCACGGCCAGCGCGATCAGCGGTTTTCTCATGGTGTCGGCTCCGGTTTTGTCTCGACGGACAGTTGGTTAATCTAGGGGATTTCCCCGGCCGGTGCCACAAACCGGCGGGACAACCAGAGGAGAAGCGGCGGTGAAGGGACTGATTCAGCGGGTCAGCCATGCGAAGGTGGAAGTGCGGGGGGAAACAGTCGGCGCCATAGAGCATGGCCTGCTGTTACTGCTGGGCGTGGAGGCGCGGGATGACCGCGCCACGGCGGACAAGCTGCTGCAGAAAGTGCTGCACTATCGCGTCTTCGCCGACGACCACGGCCGCATGAATCTCAATGTGCAGCAGGCCGGCGGCGGCCTTTTAGTGGTCAGCCAGTTCACCCTGGTGGCGGATACCGCGCGGGGTTTGCGCCCGAGCTTCAGCAAGGGCGCCAGCCCCGCGCAGGCGGAAGCGCTGTACGACTATTTTGTCGAGCGCGCCCGCGCTCAGTTGTCGCCGGTGGCCTGCGGCGTATTCGCCGCGGACATGCAGGTCTCGCTGCTGAATGACGGCCCGGTGACCTTTCTGCTGGAATCCTGAGCAGCGGCGGCGAGCGCGTCGAGGCGGCGGTTGCGCGCCGCCTGATCCAGCTCACCCAGCTGTTCCGCTTGTCGGTAAAAATCTTCCCAGCCGCCGCTCCGGCGGAACAATTCCTCAAACGCCGGCACCCGCGACTGGTATTCGGACACCAGCGCCAGGGTGGCGTTGTTGGTCTTGTCGATATAGGCCCGGTAGCGGTCCGGATAGCTCCAGTCGGCGGCCAGAGTCCGGTAGCAGTGGCGCAGCCGGGCCAGTGTGGCGTCCTTTTGCCGGCGCTGAATTTCCTCCGGCAGGTCGCTCTGGTAAACCTGCTGCAGCTGCCGCCGCGCCGTCATCATCAGCGCATTGACCGCCCTGGCCTCGGCGATGCGATCAGCGGCCGGCCCATCGATGCCCTGGCGGCGGCGCCAGTCCGGCAGCGCCAGCTGGGCCACGGCGGTGGCAAAGCTCTCGTTGAACTGCGTGTCGCCGGACAGATACACCCGGCGGTGCGCCAGTTCGTGAAACAGCAGCGCGGCGAGCCTTTCCGGCGGCCAGTGCACAAAGCTCGACATCACCGGGTCGTCGAACCAGCCCAGGGTACTGTAGGCGGGCACCGGCCCCAGGTAGACATCGTAGCCCGCGGCGGCCAGCTGCTGCGCCTTGCGCTGGGCCGAGGCCTTGCGGAAGTAGCCCCGGTAACTGGCACAGCCGACGATGGGGTAGCACCAGCGCTTTGGCTTGAGGGAAAACTCCGGCGCGGCCAGCACATTCCACACCGGGTATTCGTCCTCCAGCCTGACGTAGCTGCCGTAGGCGCGCCCCACCGGCAGGCGCAGTTCGCCGGCGGCGTAGCCGCGAATCGACTGCACCAGTGCCAGCTGCTGCTGCAGCTTGGCGTCTGTGGCCGGGTCCGCCGCAATATTGTCGATGGGCTGCCGCGCCGCGAGAATGCGCATCTGGCCGCTGGCCGCCTGGGTGTAATAAGCGGCGGTTTCACAGCCCTGCAGCAATAACAGCAAGACGAGTAACACCGGCAGGCGCCAGTGCCCACAACCCGGTTTACGCCATTGGTCTTGCGTGCTGCTGCTATACACTTGATTGTCCATGCAGTGTTTTGATCAGTGTCCGGGAGGGCAGCGATGGAACCGGCAACCGCCGCCAGTGGGATGCCGCCTGTGGCCGCCGTGCTGACGGTGTTTGCGCTGGTGTTCGCCGCCATCGGCTGGCTGCGACTGCTGGCAGCGGGCTTCCGGCTGGGCACCCTGTTTGGCCTTATGGCCCTGTTGCTGCCGCCACTGGCGCTCCTTGGCCTCGCGCCGCGCTGGCGACAGTACCGGGACATCTACTATCTTGCACTGGGGGCGCTGGTTTTCATCAGCATAGCGGGATTTTTTTAGCTCCCCCGCGCTGCAAACACCTTAACCCCGGAAGATAACCCCCTGGAGCGCCCATGTCGCGCCGTGTTTTTGCCGCCACCCTGATCCTCACCGGCCAGCTCCTCAGTGGCTGCGGTGGCGGGCTCGAAATCGACACCGAGATTCGCAGCGTCAACTACGAGTGCGCCGACGGCACCCGGCTGCAGGTGAAATACGGCATACCGGAGAGCGGCCCATCCATGGCCGTAGTCACTTACGCAAACAAACTGATTCCGATGCATCAGGAACCATCGGCGTCGGGCGCCCTGTTCGTCGCCGACAAGGGCCACCCGGGCTACCGCTGGCACACCAAGGGCAAGTTCGGCATCTTACTGCTGCAGCAAAATGGCGAGGGCAGCTCCGAGATAATCCTGCAGGACTGCGAAAGCATTCCGCCAAATAAAACCGCAGCACCACAGCCCTGAAATGGGAGGGTCGCTTCAGGCCCACCGCGCTACTGCGCCCACGCCTGTTTCATCGAGGGTTGTCCGGCGGTGACAGAAGCGGGGCGGGATTGACTGGGCTGGACTGGGCTGGACTGGGCTGGACTGGGCTGGACTGGGCTGGGCTGGACTGGGATGGGATGGGCCGGGATGGGCTGGGATGGGCTGGGATGGGCTGGGATGGGCTGGGATGGGCTGGACAGTCCAGCCGGTCGATCTTGACCCGGCGGACGGGAATAGATTCAGCGAATTTCGCTATCTGCAGGAGACTTGATCCAGATCAGTATTGAAGGAAAGGCGCGCCATAAACTGCAAATCAGATAGCAGTCACTCCGCAAGTAAAAGGAGCCCATCATGGTAGCGTTAGTTGATCTCTTCACCAGCTTCTCTGGCCTGCTCAGCGTCGGCATTATCGCCTTTATTCTTGCCATGGGTGCCTATATGACCCGCATGGTGCTGCGCAAGATGGAAGAAGGTGCCTAAGAAGGTGCCTAAGGCCGCTGCGGCGACTTTAACCTCGGTAACTTTTCAACCTCGGTAGCCTTTCAACCTCGGCAGCCCTTTAACTTCAGTAACCCTTTGGCCTCAGCAACCACATTACCCCTGAGCGCTGTTGACACCTCTGATTGCCGTTAAAGGCTTTCAGAGGTTCTGAGGGCTTAAAGATGCTGAGGTTTTAAACTCTGAGGGTTTATAGGCTCTGAAGGTTTAAAGACCCTGAGAGTCATTGAGGATCATTGAGGGTCATTGAGGGTCATTGAGGGTCACTCAATGCCCTTTTTGCCCCAGCGGCCATCAAGCCGCTGGCCGGCACTGCCCGGGTCTCTGCCCGCCGCAACAAGGCGGCCACGCTGAGCCGTCCTGCATACCGCCAGTTCCCTGCCGGAGCGGCGGCTAGCCGTCCGCTTCCTCCTCTGCGGGTTTCCGCTTGATCCAGCGGCCGATCACGATACCCAGCTCGAACAGCAGCCACATGGGTACCGCCAGCAGTGACTGGGAGATCACGTCCGGCGGGGTCAGCAGCATCCCCAGCAGAAAGCAGCCGACGATCACGTAGGGGCGCTTTTCCGCCAGGGAATCCGCGTCCACCACGCCACTCCAGATCAGCAGCACCGTGGCAATGGGAATTTCGAAGGCGAAGCCGAAAGCAAAAAACAGTTTCAGCACCAGGTCCAGATAACTGCTGATATCCGGCAGCACCTGAATATCCGCGTGGGCGGAACTGACAAAAAAGTCGAACAGAATCGGGAAAACCACGTAGTAGGCAAACGCCATGCCCGAATAAAACAGCACCACGCTGGAAACCAGCACCGGCACCGCCAGGCGTTTTTCATTCTGGTACAGGCCCGGTGCGATAAAGGCCCAGGCCTGGTACAGCACGTAGGGAATACCGAGGAAAAACGCCAGAATAAAGGTGGTTTTAAACGGGGTGAAAAAGGGCGAGGTCACTTCCGTGGCGATCATGCCCGCCCCTTCGGCGAGGCGGTTCTGCAGCGGGTCGGCGACGAAATCATAGATTTCCGACGCGAACGGCACCATACACAGAAAAATCACCACCACCACCAGCAGGGTTCTGAGGATGCGATCGCGCAGTTCGATCAGGTGATCGATAAAGGGCTGATGCTTCTGCTCGCTCATGGGGATTTGTCTTCGTCCTGCTTTGAGCGAGGCTCATCTTTAAAGTGATCGGGGTGGTGCGGATTCAATGCCGGGTCGCCGTGATCGTGCAGGTGCTCCGGATATTCCGGGTCCTCCTGGTCATCTTCGTCTTCCGGCAAGTGCTCCTCGGTGCCTTTCAAACCCCGCTCATCCTCCGGCAGATAGTCCGATGCCTCGGCGCGGGAAATTGGTGGCTCTGCGGCAGGCTCGCCTTCGGTTTTGACACCGGTAGCAGGTGCCGCGCCGGGTTCGCGCAGGGACTCGCCGGTACCTGTGACCGATGCCTCCAGTTCCCGGCGGCTTTTCTCCAGCTCCCGGCGGCTTTCCTCGATCTCGCGCAGAATGCGCTCGTTGTGCAGCTCGCGGCGAATATCGTCCGCGCCCACTTCGCGCTCCAGCTCCTCGCGAGCACTGCTCAGTGTGCGCTTGAGGCCGGACCACCAGCGGGCGGTGGTGCGCACCGCATCCGGCAATCGCTCCGGGCCGACCACCAGCAGAGCGACGACGCCGACCAGCAGCAGTTCAAAAAAACCGATATCAAACACGCGCGCTCTCGGCTTACTTGTCCTGGGACTGCTTGTCTTTCTGTGTTTCGGAAGCACCTTTGGCTTTCTCGGCCTCTTCGTGCTCCAGCCGCTTGGCTTCGCTGGACTTGGCTTCGTCCTCGGACTTGTCCTCGTCCTTCATGGCTTTTTTGAAGCCTTTGATCGCGCCACCCAGGTCACCGCCCAGGTTTTTCAGCCGCTTGGTGCCGAAAAGCAGCAGCACGATGACCAGAACAATAAGCAGCTGCCAAATACTGATGCCGCCAAAACCCATAACCTACTCCTTCAAGATTCAGTTGTTGCGGCGCTCTCGGCGCCGCTCGCTATTGTTTTTGCCCGTGCTCCTGCGTGGCGGTGCGCGCGGCTTTTTCTTCCAGGCCGGAAAGGCCGAAGCGACGGCCCAGTTCGCGCAGTACATCCTGTGAATCAGCCCCCAGGTGAGAGAGCATCACCAGGGAGTGAAACCAGAGATCGGCGGTTTCGGCGATCAGCGCCTGCCGCTCGCCGCCGTGCTCTACATCTTTCGCGGCAAGGATCACTTCCGTGGCTTCCTCGCCGACCTTTTCCAGTATTTTGTTCAGGCCCTTGCGATGCAGGCTGGCCACATAGGAGCCCTCCGCGTCGGCGGTATTCTTGCGCTCTTCGAGCACCGCATCCAGTTCGCGCAACAGCTCACTCATAGATTTCACCCGGGTCCTTGATAACGGGCTGGTTCACCTGCCACTGTTCGCCGTCCAAAACCCGGTAGAAACAACTGGTGCGACCGGTATGGCAGGCGATTCCGCCGCGCTGCTCCACCAGCAGCAGCACCGTGTCGCCGTCGCAGTCGAGGCGGATTTCGCGCACCTGCTGCTCGTGGCCGGAGGACTCGCCCTTGCGCCAGAGCTTGCCGCGGGAGCGGGACCAGTACACGGCGCGGCCCTCGCTGGCGGTCAGCCGCAGTGACTCCCGGTTCATCCAGGCCATCATCAGCACCCGGCCGCTTTTAAAATCCTGCGCGATGGCGGGCACCAGCCCATCGCTGTTCCAGCTTACGGCATCAATCAAACCGTCTGTGGTCTTCGCCTCTGTCACTGCTTTGCCTGTCACTTGTCTCTTGATTGTAGGTTGCCGCCAGCGGCCGGCGCAGTGCAAGCGCCCGGCCCCCGGCGCCCCGTCACTTTACGGCCACAGCGCCAGCGCCAGCGCCGCCGCGGCCATGGCCAGCGCCGCCGGTGGCATGCTGGCCAGCCACTGCGGTGACGCCACCAGCGCCGCGCCGGCGGCCAGCACTATCGCCACGGCGCGGCGAACATAACGCCTGCGGCCGTTGCGGCTGGAGGATTCCAGCGCGGTGCCGATGGCCTGCAGCTGCGGGGCCAGCTCGCGGGACTGATCCAGAGCCGAGTAGACCATCTGCGGCAGCTGGGGAAACTTCTCCAGCCACTCCGGGCCGTAGCGCTTGATCTCGCCAATAATGGTGCGCGGGTGGATGCGGTCGCGCATCCAGCGTTCCAGAAATGGATGAGCAGTCTTCCACAGATCCAGCTGCGGATAAAGCTGGCGACCGAGCCCCTCGATATTCAGCAGGGTTTTCTGCAGCAGGACCAGCTGCGGCTGCACCGCCATATCGAAGCGGCGCGCGGTCTGGAACAGGCTGATCAGCACCCGGGCGAAGGAAATCTCCCCCAGCGGTTTTTCAAAAATCGGTTCGCACACGGCGCGGATCGCGGACTCGAAGGTATTGATCGGCGTGTCCGCGCGCACCCAGCCGCTCTGCACATGCAGCTCCGCCACCATGCGGTAATCGCGGCGGAACATGGCCAGCAGGTTGCGGGCCAGGTAGTACTGATCCTCCCGCGACAGGCTGCCGACGATGGCGGTATCGATGGCGATGTACTGCGGCCGCTGTGGGTGCCGGCGGGAGACGAAGATGTTGCCGGGGTGCATGTCGGCGTGGAAAAAATTGTGCTCGAACACCTGCTTGAAGAAAATCTCCACGCCGCGCTCCGCCAACAGCTGCATGTTGGTGTTCTGTGCGCGCAGCTGCTTTAGATCCGTCACCGGAATGCCGTCGATCCGCTCCATCACCAGCACGGTTTCGCGGGTGTAGTCCCAGTGAATTTCCGGCACATAGAGTAGCGGCGAACCGGAGAAATTGCGCCGCAGCTCGGTGGCGTTGGCGGCCTCGCGCACCAGGTCCAGCTCGCCCTCGATGGTGTGGCGGTAATCCTCCACCACCTCCTCCGGGCGCAGTCGCCGGCCATCGGGCACATAGCGGCGAACCCAGCGCGCGATCAGCGCCAGCAGGCGCAGGTCCTGTTCGATAATCCTGTCGATGCCCGGGCGCAGAACCTTGACCACCACGGATTTTCCATCGGCCAGCACGGCGGCGTGTACCTGCGCCACCGAGGCGGAGGCCAGCGGAGTGCGCTCGAACTGGGCGAACAGCTGCTCGATGGGCGCTTCCAGCGCCGCCTCGATTCGCGCGATGCACTGCTCGGCGGGATAGGGGGCCACATTGTCCTGCAGGTGGTTGAGTTCCTCCACCACATCGGCGGGCAGCAGGTCGGGGCGTGTGGACAGCAGCTGGCCGAACTTGACGAAAATCGGCCCCAGTGCCTCCAGCGCCCGGCGCAGGCGCTCGCCGCGACTCTGCTTCGGCTGCGGCAGCAGCCGCAACGGCGCGCCGAGAACCCGCATCCACAGCGGACGCCGCTCCCGGGGCAGCAGGGTATCCAGCCGGTAACGCAGGAAGACGCGGGCGATGGTGAGGCTGCGGGCGACCGGCATGCTAGGGCGCCTCCGGCGGCGACAGTTTTTCCGCGAGGATGCGCAGCCGCGCCTCCAGGCGGTCTGTGGCCAGCGCCAGCTCCGCCAGGTCTTCGGCAAAGGCGTCGAACTGGGCGCGCGGCGGCGTCAGCCGCCACTCCTCGCTCAGCGCCTCGGCGGCGGCCCGGGGCGCGACGCCGAGATTGCCGCGCAGCCAGCGCTCGGCGGAGCGCAGTGCCCCACCCACCGTATGGGCGGGGATATCGCCGAACAGGCGCGCCAGCGGCGCCTCCCAGTCGATATCCAGATCGCGCAGGATTTCCTGCAGCTGCTGCAGCAGTGCGCTGGAGCCGGTGATGGACACGCCCAGTTTCGCCGGTGTTGCGCTGTCGTCCTTCAGCAGGCGCAGCAGGGAGACCGCCGACCCCGTCAGGCGGGTATCGACCTGGCCTTCCCAGTGCTGATGCAGGCGCACCGTGTCCCCCTCCACACACAGGATCAGCTGCAGGCGCGGCGCCGTCAGGTCCAGCGCCAGGGCGCGACCGTCGAGAGCCCGCAGGCGCAGGCGGGTGGCGGGGTCGCAGCTCAGCGCGGCGTTGATGGCGCTCTCCAGCGCGGCGTCGAAGCCAGAGCGGAAGGTGGGGTCCAAGGGAAATTTCCTTCTATCCAGACCGATCGGGTCAGTGCGCGCGCCCACCGGGGCGGCGCGGCAAGCCAATCAGGGCTTGAGGCCTTTGTGCAATGCGACGACGCCGCCGGTCATATTGTGGAATTCACAATCCACAAACCCGGCATCCACCATCATCTGTTTGAGGGTTTCCTGATCCGGGTGCATGCGGATGCTCTCCGCCAGGTAGCGGTAACTGTCGGCGTCATCCGCCACCAGCTTGCCCATCAGCGGCAGCAGGCGGAAAGAATACTGGTCGTAGATCTTTTCCAGCAGCTTCGACTGCGGCTTGGAGAACTCCAGCACCAGCAGGCGGCCCCCCGGCTTCAATACCCGCAGCATGGCGCGCAGCGCCAGGTCCTTGTCGGTGACATTGCGCAGGCCGAAGGCGATGGTGATGCAGTCGAAGGTGTTGTCGGGGAACGGCAGGTACTGGGCATCCGCCTGCACCGGCACCACATTGCCGGCAATGCCGCGGTCCAGCAGGCGGTCGCGCCCCACCCGCAGCATCGACTCGTTGATATCCGCCAGCACCACCTGTCCCTCGGGGCCGACGATACGGGAGAAGCGCGCGGTCAGGTCGCCGGTGCCGCCGGCGATATCCAGGATCGTCTGCCCCGGGCGGGCGCCGGACAGCTCGATGGTAAAGCGCTTCCACAGGCGGTGGATGCCGCCGGACATCAGGTCGTTCATCACGTCATAGCGTGCCGCCACCGAGTGGAACACTTCCGCCACGCGGCCGGCCTTTTCCTCCACGGGAACTTCCTGGTAGCCGAAATGGGTCGTTTTGCGGTCGGTCATAGCTGCGCCTGCGGAACCTGATTCAGTGGTGGCATTGTACATTGCCGAGCGCCATCAGGCACTGCCGCGCGGGGCACTTTACCGCCCGGCACGTGCTGCGCAAGGGCCGCCGGGCAAATACATTACAGGCCGCCCACCCCGACACATTGGTTTTTGGCATAATGGCCGTCCTAAAAAATAAAAAAAGGAAATTGCCATGCTGGACTGGCTAAACCTGCATATCGCTTACTGGCACTGGCTGGTTCTGGGGTTATTGCTCGTCACCGCGGAAATCTTCGTGTCCGGGTTTATCCTTTTCTGGTTTGGCCTCTCGGCGCTCGCCATGGGTGTGCTGATGCTGCTGCTGGATCTGCCGATCACCCTGCAACTGCTGCTGTGGGCCGGACTGTCGCTGGCCTTCCTGCTGGCATGGTTCCGCTTTGTGCGCCCGCAGTGGAAAGATCGCACCACCGCCGGCATGGCCGCCGAGGCGCTCGCCGGACAGGTGGGCATGGTGATCGAGTCCAATCAGGGGCGCGACCGCGGCCGCCTGAAATTTCCCGCTCCCATTCTCGGCGAGGACGAGTGGATATTTATCTGCACCGCGGAAGTGCCGATCGGCGAGCGGGTACAGGTCAAGGATATCTCCGGCAATACTTTAATCGTCACCCGGCACGCATAGTTAAAAAGAACGCAAAATACTCAAACACACTTTCGTATTTATCGAGTCCCGAGGGAGGGAAAAGCAGTGGAAGGTTTATTTGTCATTCTGGCACTGGTGGTGCTGGTCGTTATTACCATCGGCATGGGCGTGCGCATCGTGCCGCAGGGCTCCAAACATATTGTGCAGCGCCTGGGGAAATACCATACGACGCTGACGCCTGGCATGAATGTGATTATTCCCTACGTGGATCAGGTGCCCTACAAGGTAACCACCAAGGACATCGTGCTGGATATTCCCTCGCAGGAGGTGATCACCCAGGACAACGCCACCATCATTGCCAACGCCGTGGCCTATATCAATATCGTCTCGCCGGAGAAGGCGGTGTACGGCGTCGAGGACTATGAGATCGCCATCCAGAACCTGGTGCAGACCGCACTGCGCTCGATTGTCGGCGAGATGTCACTGGACGCGGCGCTGTCTTCCCGCGACCTGATCAAGGCCAAGCTCAAGGAGGGCATCTCCGACGATATCGCCGACTGGGGCATCAACCTGAAGACGGTGGAGATTCAGGACATCAACCCGTCCCCCACCATGCAGGCGGCGATGGAAGAACAGGCCGCCGCGGAGCGCCAGCGCCGCGCCACCGTCACCCGCGCCGAGGGCGAAAAGCAGGCGGCCATTCTCGAAGCCGACGGCCGCCTGGAGGCTTCCAAGCGCGACGCCAAGGCGCAGGTGGTTCTGGCCGACGCCAGCCGCGAAGCCATCGAGCGCGTGACCGCCGCCATCGGCGAGCAGGAAATGCCGGTCATGTACCTGCTGGGCGAGCGCTATATCTCCGCACTCTCGGAGCTGTCCCAGTCTGCCAATGCCAAGAACGTGATCCTGCCGGCGGACCTGCCGCAGGCGGTGAAGGGACTGTTAAACCGCTAGTAAGCATCAGTTATTTTTAAAAACTTATTGAGGCCACCTCTATGCGAGGGAACATAATTTCATACCTTGAAATGTGCCAAATAGAAGGAGCAAACCTCCAACGCGGCATGAACTTTCGCTTAAGAGGTGGCTACTCTGTAATCCTGATGTCACTACATGCTAATGCTCCTTACCAAGATCGTATCGAAGATGATGGGTCCATACTCATCTACGAGGGACATGACATTGCACGAACTGCGGCGACTAAGAATCCTAAGTCAGTAGATCAACCAGAGTTCCTACCTTCCGGTAAGCTCTCAGAAAATGGCAAGTTTCACAAAGCAGCGCAGGATTTTAAAAGCGGCCAAAAGAAACCGGATATTGTTCGTGTATATGAAAAAATTAAGAAGGGAATATGGTCTGATAACGGCTTTTTTAATCTAGTGGACTCTTGGCGCGAACAGGATGAATCTAGAACGGTTTTCAAATTTAAACTACTTACTGTAGAAAGCGCATCTTGCGACAAGGCATTTTTCTCTGAAGAGGATAGACCCTCAAAACACAGTCGCATCATTCCCACCGCAATAAAAATTGCAGTCTGGAAAAGAGACTCTGGAAAGTGCGTTGAATGTGGGGCCTCTGACGAACTCCACTTCGATCACATACTCCCTTACTCAAAAGGTGGAACTTCTCTAAGCGCCGATAATATTCAACTATTATGTGCTCGCCACAACCTCTCGAAGAGCGCAAACATTCAATAAACTCCAAACACGCAACCTAAATTGATCACTGCTAGCATTCTTATAACTTTGGACAGTCATTTACTGAACAGAAATTTACAAGCTCAGATGCTCTATTCATGATCTCCTGCTGGTTTTCCTTTTGAAACTCGACACTTGAAGATGATTTCACGGAATACCAAAGGATACATAAATACTTATAAATAATTCTCCATCGATAGAGGCGTTGCCAATCTAGGTGAGACACAAATTCGTCCAAATATTCTTCTAGCAGGACCTTCTGTTCCGCAAGATTTAGACAGTGATCCTCGATCACCACAGCGAGATCATAAAATGGATCGCCCATGGCGGCGTACTCCCAGTCGATCGCCAACAGTCCGGCATCCCCGGTAACGATAAGATTGCCAGTGGAAAGATCATTGTGGCAAAGGCAGTCCCGCCGCGCCGATGCGGCGAGATCGGCAAGCTTCTGCCGGCATTGTTTTTCCAGTACCGCTAAAGTGCGGTAATTTTCCAGCCCCTCGTCGATTGCATTCCAGTAGGCGCCGACCTTCTCGGCGAGGTCAAGGCGAACACCGATCGCCGGCAATGCGTGTATGCGGCGCAGCAGCTGCGCCAGCGCCTGCAGATCGGCGGGGCCTTGTGCCCGCCAGGGGGCGCCCTCGAGATACTCTGTCACCAGATATTGATGATCGGGGTCGCTGTACACCAGCGGCGCACAGAGGCCGGCGCGGTCGGCCTGTCTCAGTGCGGCCACCTCCGCGGCGCGATCGAGATCCAGCGCCGCGCTGATGGGGGAGTTTTTTCGCAGCACCAGCCGCCGCCCGCCGGCGCTGAGCAGGTAGCTTTGATTGGTCAAACCGCCGGCCAGCGGCCGGATGACGCTGGGGCGGGTTTCGCTCCACAGGTGCCAGTCGGCGGGAATAATGCAGCTTGCTTCCGCTTTCATTCGGTCATTCACTCGCAACCGTCACGACGGTGTCAGGCCAGTGCCGCCGGCTTGCCCGCGTTTTGGTTTTCGCGCCGATAGATCGCCAGCCACTGGAAAAAGCCTACAACCACCAGCACCACATAAACCAGGAACAGCAGTGCGGTGAGGTAGAGTTCGCGATCCAGATAAAGGTAGATCGACACCCCATCGATCACGAACCAGTAGAGCCAGTTTTCCAGCACCTTGCGCGCCACCATAAACGTGGTGACCACTGCGCCCCAGGTGGTGAAGGAATCCAGGTAGGGCAGGGCGGCACTGGTGCGGGTATCCAGCAGGTAGCCGAACAGCAGGGTCAGGCATAGCACCCCCACAATCGCCACCATGTGCTGTGCCGGTGTCCAGCGGTGGATATGCAGGTCTTGCTGCCGCTCGCGGTGGTGCCGCCACTGCCACCAGCCATAGACGGCCATGATCAGATAAAAAATCTGCAGCGCAGACTCCATCAGCAGGTTTACGTCCCAGAACAGCACCGTATAGATGGCGGTGCTGGCAAAGGCCGCATACCAACAGCTGATTTTTTCCCACATGGCCAGCAGCAGGTAAGCCAGCGCCAGGACCACGGCGGCTATTTCCCACAGCGACATCGCTGCCAGTGCGGCGGTAAGGGCGCTGCCTGGCTCCGGCTCACTCATCGCCGGCACCCGGGGCGAGATCCCCCTCAATAAACTTGCAGACAAAAATAGCGCGACCGTGTTGCTCGTAGGCGCTGCGCATTTCCTGTTTCAGGATATCCATCAACAGATCGTAATCGCCAAACACCTGGGTGCTCATGGTGTTGGTGATCACCCGCAAACCGGCATATTGGTTCAGGCGCTGGATAAACTGCCTGATGCTGGGGATGTACTCGTCTTTTAGCGGGTACATGCTGATTTCGACGGAAAGCTTCACGACTCGCTCCGATGCAGGCTTGCAACGCTGCGGGCGCAGGGCCGCCCGGGCGTTTTTCACTGTTTAAAAAATTCGTTCAGGAAGATTCCTGCAGAAAAATCTGCTGAGAAATACTTGCCTAGAAAGCGTAGCTCGCGGCAACACCCGCCAGCCGCGGCTCGCCGAACTGGTAGTAGGGCTCCGGCGCATAGTCGTTGGCTGGGTTGTTGCCATACTGGTTGCTGAAGTAAAAACCCCGCGTGTAGTAATCCCTATCCGCCAGGTTGCGGCCCCACAGTGACGCCTGCCAGTTGTCGCGGCTATAAGTCAGGCGCGCATTCAACAGCTCGTAGGCGGTGGATTTTTTATCGTGGCTGTTGGAAAAATAGAAGTCGTCCTTGCCTTCCAGTTCCAGGCGCAGGGTAAGCTGTGGTGTGAAGGCGTATTCGGCTCCGGTAAAAAACTGGTAGCTGGGCGCGTGGGCCACATCGCGGCCGCTCAGATTCACCGGCGGCAGCGCGATACCATTGCCATCATCTCGGGCGTCCACATGGGAAGAGCTGATGAAGTCCTCGAACTCTGCATTCAGCCAGCCCGCCGAGGCGAACAGGCGCAGGGATTCGCTGGCCAGATAATTCAGCTCGACTTCCAACCCCACAGTGTCGCCAGCGGCGGCATTGGCAATAAAGTCGTCGAAGGAAAAATCGCTGGGATCGAAGATGGACTGTTTGGCCTGAACATCGCGGCGGTCCTGATAAAAGGCCGCCAGCTGCGCCTGGAGGCGGTTTTGCAGCCACGCGCCCTTTAGCCCCAGCTCGTAATTGAGCAGGTGCTCGGTCTCAAACTCAAACAAGTCGCTACCGATATCCGAGTTGGTCGCCGACGCGGAGATAATACGGCCATTCACCCCCCCGGCCTTGTAGCCCCGCGACAGGGCGGCATACACCAGCGTGTCACCGGCCAGGTCGTATTCCAGGGCGATATTGCCTCCCCACAGGTTTTCATCATTGCCGGAGCCGACCGCCAGGGAATCGCGGTAGTCCGCATGGCGCTGCTCCAACCGCAGGCCGGTGACCAGCGCCAGGGTATCGCCAAGCTCTGTTCGCAGCTGGCCGTAAATAGCCGCGTTGGCGGTGTCGTAGCGGCTGTCGAACGGATTCGCATCGCTCTTGCTGCGGCGCAGGTCTTCGCTTCCACTGCGAAAATACATTCCGGCCACCCAACTGCTGCGGCCCTTCAGCAGTCGGGACGCATCGGTGGAGCGCAGGCGCAGGTCGGCACTGACATTGGCCCTGTCGCGCCGGTAGTTGTCCGTGGAGCTGTACCCCCAGGGGTGGAAGCCCTGGTAGGTCCAGTCCTCGTCATAGCCATATTCGGTAGTGGAGTCCGCCGCGCTCAGGGTGCTTTCCAGGGTGAAGTGTTCACTGCCGCTCCAGCGGGTAATCAACGAAGCGGCCAGGGTGCGCTGGCGATCCCAGCCCGGCTGGTCGGACAGTGTGGTGCGGGTATTCTCCAGCGAGAAGGAATCGTAGCCGTTGTCGGCATCGATATAGAAACCATTGAAATCCAGTTGCAGGTCATCGCCGGCCTGGTAGCGCAACTTGGTGCGCACCACCGACTCATCGATGTTGCTGGTGTCCTGCCGGTTTAAAAAGTCATTGTCGATATAGCCATCGGATCGCTGGGTGCGGCCCGCAAGGCGGTAGCTCAGCTGGTCGCTGAGCGCACCGCTGTTCACCGCGCTAAGAGTGCGGCCCTGGTACTGCGCCAGCTCGGCGGAAACCTCGCTCACGGGGTTTTCAGAGGGGGCATTGCCGATCATGTTGACCAGGCCCGCCAGGGCGTTGGCGCCGTAGGCGGTGCCCTGCGGCCCGCGCAGAATTTCCACCTGGGCGATATCCAGGGTGCTGGCCGCCAGTCCCAGACCGGTAAAGTCGATACCGTCGATCATCAGGCCGACGGAGGGATTGACCGGGTCGATAAACTGGCTGCGCTCACCGATACCGCGAATCTGAATAAAACGCCCGCGGGAGGCGCCGGCGGCAAAATTGACGTTGGGGGCCAGATTCACAAGCTGCTCCAGATTGGCGGCGCCACGGGCGCTGATCACCGCGCTGTTCAGCACCGTGACACTGGTGGGCAGTTCCAGCTGCCGCGCGTCGCGGAGCTGGCCTGTCACCAGCACCTCTTCGAGCCCGATCGCAGCCGCTTCAGTAGCCGCTGCTTGCGGGGATACCGTTTTGTCGGACACGCTTTTGTCGGACTGGATTTTGTTGTGGGGCAGGGTTTTGGATGGCAGCGTTTTGGATAATGCCGCTTCGCTGGCCGCGGCTGCCTGTGCGCCCGACAGACAGCCGGCGACTATCAGCATAACCATGACGGACCAGGCGAGTGGATGCAGTCGTGAATGTATTGCAGTGGGAATTTGCATGGTTCTCTCTCAATCAAAATAAAGTGAAAGAGACCCGGAATGCGACGTGGGGAGGGCTGAAACTCTTTACCTATTCCTACGCCGGTATTAACCGGATCAGGTTCAAGGGTTCGCTTGCCGGGATCATCAGATCCCGCGCGCATCTCAGGCCGAAGCCACCCCTTAGGTTGTGCGGCGGCATCATAACAGGATTGTTCGCCGAGCGTTATTCAGGCTGACAAGCGAGTGTTGCGCCCGCCGGCGTTTACGGCGCTGTCTGCTGCAGGCTGCAGCGCGCTTTGTGCGAAGTCTAGAGCTCAGGTTGCGCGCCACAAAAAAGCCCCCGCAGCGCAATGCTGTCGGGGGCGGATTTTTTGGCGCTGGGGATGGGGATCAGTGCGGCAGCAGCGCGCCGGACCTGGCCATCACGTGGAAGATATAGCTCTGCTCATTGGTACCGCCCAGCAGGTGCGCGCCGGGGCCGCGGGCCCAGATTCCCACATCCTCGCCCGCATGGGTTTCCCCGGCCAGGGGCACCAGCGCCTCCTGGTGAAAGCCCGGCGCGGTGGTGTCGATCTCGCTCAGGTCGTGGCGTCCCGCCGCCGCCGGCAGCTCATAGCGCACATCCGCATCGGTCTCGTCACCCAGGTCGGCAAAACCGCGCCCGGTGGCATAGCTCAGGGTGGTGAAGGGCATGCCGTCTTTGGCGGTCGCCGGGGCAGGCTCCGGCTCGCCGTGGCTATCGTTGGTCACCACCTTGCCGAGAATGGGGTTGCCGCGGGTCGGGTAGCCGGCGATGGTCAATACGTGGCTGTGGTCGGCGGTGACGATGATCAGGGTATCCTCGGCGCTGGTGCCATCCATCGCCACCTGCACGGCGCGAGCAAATTCCACCGCGTCGGTGAGCGCGCTGTAGGCGCTGCCGGCGTGGTGGCCGTGGTCGATCCGGCCGGACTCCACCAGCAGGAAATACCCATCGCTATTTTTTTCCAGCAGCTTGAGTGCTGTGGCGGTCATTGCCGACAGGGAGGGCTCGCCGGCCACATCATTGCCCCGGTCCTCCTCGTAGCGCATATGGGATGACTCAAACAGGCCCAGCAGTTTGTCGGTGGCGGCGATATCGACTCCCTCGAATCCGGCCTGATCCTCGATATACACCGCGCTGGCGCCGCCAGCGCGATAACGCTGCTGCCACTCCTGCACCAGATTGCGGCCATCCTGGCGGCGCCCGGGCTGCCCTTCCAGATCGGTCACCGAGACCGGCAGGAAGTGGCGGCGACCACCGCCCATGGCCACATCGATACCATTGCCGGCCTCGAGCGCGACCATCTGCGCGGCGATATCCACACAGCCGTTTTCCTTCGCGTCCGCGGGCAGCGCGTCATCGGATTCCCAGCCGCGCTCCGGCACCTTGGCATAGGTGGAGGCCGGGGTGGCATGGGTGAGGCGCGCGGTGCTGACCACACCGGTGCTCTTGCCGCGGGATTCCGCCAGCTCCAGCACGGTGACCAGTGGGCGCTGCCGGCTCGCGAGGCAGTCCCCGCGGGGCACATCCTCGGCCACATTTAACACGCCGGCTTTGGTTTTCACCCCGCTCATGATGGCGGTGGCGGTGCCGGCGGAGTCCGGAGTCTGCTGATTGGTGTTGTAGGTTTTGATCAGCCCGGCGAAGGGCATTTTCTCAAAGCTGAGCTGATACTCCTCACCGCTCATGCCCTGCTGCTGGCCTGCGAGAATGCGCGCGGCGGTGACGGTGGAGATGCCCATGCCGTCGCCCACAAACAGGATGATATTTTTTGCCGCGCCGGGGCGGTTATCGATCACCACTTCACTGGCCGCCCCCAGATCCCGCTGGGCCTGGGCGAACCAGGCGCTGTCGCGCTGCTGTGGCGGCAAGGTGATGCTGGCGGCGGGGGATTTTTCGCCGGCGCGGTGGCTGCTAGCGGCGGCAGTGTCGCCGGACTCGGTGCAGGCGGAGACCAGCGCCGCGCCCAGGGCGGCGGCGATGAGGTGTTTGACGGCCATAGACAACTCTCACAATCAGGCGCAATCAGGTGATCTGTGCGCGACTCTTTAACCCTTTATTCACGGCACCGGCTACAACAGCCGCCCGCTATCCGCAGGCAGCGCCTGACAACAGGGTCCGGCGCCACAGGATCCGGCGCCATATGCGCCGGGCTTCTGCAGGCCCGCGCGGGAAACGGGGTGCGCTGGACAGGGTGCGCTTTATAAGAGTGTCTATGCTAGCGGAATGTCGAAGCAGGCGACAGGCGCCCGCTCAGCCGATGAATTTCACCGCGCTCTCGTCCGGGTCGCGGCCCCTGCCGGCGCGCTCAAGCCGCGCCAGGTAGTCCGCCCAGTACCGGCTCTGGCCCTCGCAGAGCTGGCGCAGGTAGGTCCAGGTGAAGATGCCGCTGTCGTGGCCGTCGGTGAAGACGATCTTCAGCGCATAGCGGCCGGCGGCCTCCACCGATTCGATGCCCACGTTGAGCTTGCCGTGCACCAGCTGGCCCTCGCCGGCACCGTGGCCGCGCACCTCGGCACTGGGGGAATAGACCCGCAGCAGCTCCGCCGGCAGGGTGTAGTCGCCGTCGGCGTAAAGCAGCTGCAGGGTTTTCTGCTGCCGGTTGAGGCGGATTTTTTTCGGCTGCATTTACAGGATAAACCGCGACAGGTCTTCGTTCTGGCTCAGCTCGCCCAGATGTCTGTCCACATACTCCGCGTCGACGGTGAGCGCCTTGCTGTCGCCGTCGCCGGCGGCGAAGGAGATTTCCTCCAGCAACCGCTCCAGCACCGTGTGCAGGCGGCGGGCACCGATATTTTCGGTGCGCTCGTTCACCTCGTAAGCCACTTCGGCGATGCGGCGGATACCGTCGTCGGCAAACTCCAGCTGCAGCCCCTCGGTGGCCAGCAACGCCTTCTGCTGTTCGGTCAGGGAGGCGGATGGCTCGGTGAGAATGCGCTGGAAATCCGCCGAGGTGAGGGAGTGCAGCTCCACGCGGATCGGCAGGCGGCCCTGCAGCTCCGGAATCAGGTCCGAGGGCTTCGACAGGTGGAAGGCGCCTGAGGCGATAAACAGGATATGGTCGGTCTTGAGCATGCCGTACTTGGTGGTGACCGTTGAGCCCTCGATCAGCGGCAGCAGATCCCGCTGCACGCCCTCGCGGGATACATCGGCACCGCCGGTCTCCTGGCGCTTGGCCACCTTGTCGATCTCATCAATAAACACGATGCCGTTCTGCTCGGCGGCGCGGATGGCGCGGCTCTTGATTTCTTCGTCGTTGACCAGCCTGCCCGCCTCTTCGTCGGTCAGCTGTTTCATCGCCTGTTTGACCGTCAGCTTGCGCTTGCGGGTCTTGCCCTGGGCCATATTGGAGAACATGCCCTGCAGCTGGTTGGTCATCTCCTCCATGCCCGGGGGCGCCATGATCTCCACCCCCATGGGGGATACCGACACTTCGATCTCCACTTCCTTGTCGTCCAGCTCGCCTTCGCGCAGCTTCTTGCGGAACAGCTGGCGGGTGCTGGAATCGCGCTCGCTGGGGTCGGTGCTGCGCGCCGGGGGCAACAGGGCGTCCAGCACCCGGTCCTCGGCGGCATCCATGGCGCGCTGCTGCACGCCGGCCATGGCGCGCTCGCGCTCCAGCTTGATCGATACTTCCACCAGATCGCGCACGATGGACTCCACATCGCGACCCACATAGCCCACTTCGGTGAACTTGGTCGCCTCCACCTTTACAAACGGCGCTCCTGCCAGCTTGGCCAGGCGGCGGGCAATCTCGGTCTTGCCGACCCCGGTGGGGCCGATCATAAGGATGTTTTTCGGGGTGATCTCCGCGCGCAGCTCTTCATTCACCTGCATGCGGCGCCAGCGGTTGCGCAGCGCGATGGCCACCGCGCGCTTGGCTTCCTGCTGACCGACGATATGGCGGTCCAGCTCGTGGACTATCTCTCTGGGGGTCATCTGGGATTCAGACATGGAAATTCCTGCAAACGATTCTTTTCAACGGGAGCGAACTAAGGTGCGGATGCCGCCAGCGGGCCGCGCTGCGACATGACGCATATCGGCACGCAGTCCCGGGCGGGCCGGGATCAGTACTCCAGCTCTTCGATGGTGTGGTTCTGGTTGGTGTAGACGCAGATGTCGCCGGCGATCTTGAGGCCCTGTTCGACGATGGTGCGCGCATCCAGGTCGGTATTTTCCAGCAGGGCGCGGGCGGCGGACTGGGCGAAGGGGCCGCCGGAACCGATGGCGATCAGGTCGTTCTCCGGCTGGATCACGTCGCCGTTGCCGGTGACGATCAGGCTGGCGCTCTCATCGGCAACCGCCAGCAACGCCTCCAGGCGGCGCAGGGCGCGGTCGGTGCGCCAGTCCTTGGCCAGCTCCACCGCGGCGCGGGTCAGCTGGCCGCCGTGGGCCTCGAGCTTGGCTTCGAAGCGTTCAAACAGGGTAAAGGCATCGGCGGTGCCGCCGGCAAAACCCGCGATCACCCGGTCCCTGTACAGGCGGCGCACCTTGCGGGCGTTGCCTTTCATGATGGTGTTACCCATGGACACCTGGCCGTCACCGCCGATAACGACCTTGCCGTTGCGCCGGCAGGAAAGAATGGTGGTTCCGCGAAACTGTTCCACTGTGGGCCCCTTGTCGGTTACTCCTGCGGCTGCAGGGGATGGGTTCAGAAACCCATAAATGTGGTCGCGCCGGCCGCTTTTCAACTCGGCGGCGGCAAAGCCCTATAATCACCGCCCTTCTATCGTCCGATTCACTGTGGAGCTGTTCATGGCCAAGTTGTCCCAGCGTTTCTACACCCCGGTATTCGCCCTGATCATGTCGTGCCTGATGTCACTGCTGATGTCCGCGGTGATCACCGCCATCAACACCGGCTTCGATAGCGGCTTCCTGCTGCGCTGGCTGCGCTCGTGGATAGTGGCCTGGATTGTGGCCTTCCCGCTGATCTCCATGATCGCGCCACTGGCACACCGCGCCACCCGCCGGGTGGTGGAGGGCGGCCCCGCCGCTTAATTGCTGTGTAGATTCAATGCCGGCGCAGCGACAAAATCCGCCAGCCAGACACGAAAACGCCCCGCGAGGCGGGGCGTTTGAGCAAACAGGTGCAGCGGCGGATCAGCGCTTTTGCGGCCGCTTCAGCACCAGCGGCATCAGCTGGTGCTCCGCCAGCACCTCCCTGGCCTTGGCCACACGGGAACGGCTGGTATAGGGGCCGACCAAGACACGGTGCCAGGTGCCGCGGCTGTCGCTGGCGGTCTCGACACTCACATCCAGATTGGCGAGGGTCAGCTGTGCCCGCAGCCGCTCCGCCTCCGCCGCATCGCGGAAAGAGGCTGCCTGCAGGATATACACCAGCGCCGGTTCCACCGTCGGCGGCGCGGGCGCGGCGCTATCCTGCGGTTCAGCATCCAGCGCGGCGCTGCCGCGGCGGGCCGGCTGCGGGGTTTTCGGCGGCGGCACCGGGACCTGGTTTTCCTGCAGCAGGGTGTAGAAATCGAAACGGGGTTTGGATTCCCGCTCGGCCGGCTGGGCCTGTTCAGCCCGCTTTGGCTCAACGGCCGCAGCTGGCGCTTCGCTCTGCAGGCCGTTCAGAAACAGCACGAATACGGCAAAACCGCCGGTGAAATTCCCCAGCACAAACCAGACCCAGGCGGGTTTGCTTGCACTGTTGCTGCGGTGGCGGACATTGCGGCGGCTCATAGACGTGACTTCTCTGTCTTTCGGGCGTGTTCTTTATGGTTTGTCTGTGGCGGCGGATTGTAACGCTATTCGGCCAGCGGCGCGCCGGCACCCGAGCCCCCTCAGGCCAGCTCCTGCGCATCCATATCCACCGCCCAGCGCAGGCGCCGGTTGCGATAGCCCTCCGCCCAGGCGCACAGCCGCGCCAGCAGCGGCGGTAAATCGGCGCGCTGCTCGGCGGTGATCTGCAGGTAAAAACGGAAGCGCCCGGACTTGCGCTCCAGCAGCGCCGGCACCGGCCCCAGGTATTGCAGCTGCGGTGACGACGGCGCCAGGCTCTCGAGCATGGCCCGCGCCTCTGCGAGAAAATCCTGCGCCCAGCGCGGCTCCTCGCACTCCGCCCGCAACAGAGCCATGGCCCGCACCGGCGGCAGGCCGGCGGCGGCGCGGTCGCGCAGCAGCTGGCGGCCATAGGCGGCGTAGCCTTTTTCCAGCAGCAGCTGCAGCAGCGGGTGTTCGGGAAAGCGGCTCTGCACCAGCACGCGCCCCGCCAGCGCGCCGCGGCCGGCGCGACCGGCCACCTGCTCCAGCAACTGGCCCATGCGCTCGGAGGCGCGGAAGTCGGCGCTGAACAGGCCGCCATCGGCGTCCTGAATCACCACCAGGGTCACTTTCGGCAAATGGTGCCCTTTGGCCAGCATCTGGGTGCCCAGCAGCAGGCAGGGCTCGCCGTCCCGCGCCGGCGCCAGCAGGCGGTCCAACGCCTCCTTGCTGGAAGTGGTGTCGCGGTCGACGCGGATCACCGGATAGTCGGCAAAACGCTGTGCCAACAGCGCCTCGCTGCGCTCGGTGCCGCCGCCGAGGGCGCTGAGGGCGCGGCTGTGACACTCGGGGCAGCTGTTCACCAGCGGGCGGCGATAGTCGCAGTGGTGGCAGCGCAGGCTGCGCTCGCGCCGGTGCAGGGTGAGCTTGCTGGAGCAGTGGGGGCAATCCGCCAGCCAGCCGCAGTCATCACAGGTCAGCGCCGGGGCGAATCCGCGCCGGTTGATGAACACCAGCGCCTGCTCACCGCGCGCTAGGGTCTCGCCGATATGGCGCAGCACCTGGGGCGCAAAGCCCTCTTCCAGCTGCTGGCCGAGGGTCGGCACCACGTGGATCTGCGGCGGCTTGGCGTCGCCGGCGCGGTAGCGCAGGCGCAGGTGCCGATAGCGGCCATGCAGCGCGTTGTGCAGGCTTTCCAGCGACGGGGTGGCGGAACCCAGCAGCACCGGCACTGCGGCCATGCGCCCCAGCACCACCGCCAGATCGCGGGCGGAGTAGCGCACCCCGTCCTGCTGTTTGAAGGAGCCGTCGTGCTCCTCGTCGACGATCACCGCGCCCAGCCGCGGTAGCGGCGTGAGGATCGCCGAGCGGGTGCCGATGACGATATCCGCCTGCCCGGCTGCCGCCGCCAGCCACGCCTGCGCCCGCTCCCCCTCGGCGAGGCCCGAGTGCAGGGCGGCGATACTGCGCTGGGGGAAACGCGCGGCGATGCGCCGCAGGGTCTGCGGGGTGAGGCCGATTTCCGGCACCAGCAGCAGCGCCTGACGGCCCGCCTCCAGTACCCGCTCCATCAGGCGCAGATAGACTTCGGTCTTGCCGCTGCCGGTGGTGCCCTCCAGCAGCGAGACGGAAAAGCCCTCGCTGGGGATTTCCGCCAGCACCTGTCGCTGCTCGTCGTTGAGCGTCGGCGGGGCTGCCGGCTCGGCCACGGGTGTTTTTGACCGGGCGGCAGGCAGCGGCGGCGGCACCGTGGGGCCGGAGTGCCAGGCCACCAGCTTGCGATCCTGCAGCGCGCGGATCACCGCCGCGGTCACCCCTTCGGCGCGCAGTGCCGTCCTGCTCTGGGGGCCGCAGGACAGCAGGCGCTGCAGCAGGGCCTGCTGCTTCGGCGCCCGCGCCAGGGCGGATTCCGGCAACCCCTTGCCCTCGGTGGTGAGCGCCAGCCACTGCTCGGCCCAGTGATCGGCGGGCTTGCCCTTGCGCAGGGCCGCCGGCAGCGCGGCGCCGTACAGCTCTCCCGGCGGTGCCTGGTAATAGGCGGCGGCCCAGCGCATAAACTCGCGGCTGCGCGCATCGAACAGCGGCTGCTGGTCGATCAGCTCCAGCGCCGGCTTGAGATTTTCGTGCGGGGACTCGCCGACCCGTTCCACCAGTACCGCCACCAGCTTGCGGCCACCAAAAGGCACCCACAGGCGCTGGCCGGGGACCAGCGAGGCCGGATCGACACCCGCCGGCGGCAGGTAGTCGAACAGCCGCCGCAGGGGCACAGGCACCGCCAGCCGCAGAATACCGCCCTGTTGATCCGCCTGCTGCAACGCTCGCCCCCTTCTCTCATCTCTGTCGATCAATGTTGCGCGCCCATTGCCGGCGCCCCAGCCCGAGCCGATGACGATGCAGGCCATAAAGGCCAAAAACACGCCGCCGGTTCAGGGGCGCTAGTGTACTGCCTGCAGGAGGGCATGCCGACCGCGGCGTATTGCCCAGCCGGCGGGGGCTGGCCGCGTTTTGCCTCTTGATTGGCCACGCTATTCTGATAGTATGCGCCGACTTTTTAAGCAGCCCGGACCTCCGGATTCCCCGGCGGCTCCTGTACCAACGACGATTCCGTGCTCGGCGACAGACCGGGTGGCGGACTCGAAAAGAGGCCATCATGAAGAACGATATCCATCCGAATTACGCCGACATGACCGCTACCTGCTCCTGCGGCAATGTCATCAAGACCCGCTCCACCATGGCGAAGGACATCCAGCTGGACGTCTGCTCCCAGTGTCACCCTTTCTACACTGGTAAGCAGAAGCAAGCGACCACTGGTGGCCGCGTCGACCGCTTCAAGAAGCGTTTCGGCAGCCGCATCAGCAAGTAAGGCCGCGGTCGTCAGCGCCCTGCGCGCCATGTCGAACCCGGCGTCGCCGACCGCCTTTAGCAGACGGTCGCGAGCTGCAAAAAAGGCACCCTGGGCCCGCGCCCGCGGTGCCTTTTTTTGTGCCTGTCTCTTTTATGCGGCCGCCCTGCTCTGTAGCCTGCCGGCAACGGCCGACTGTGTGCTGGGGCCGGCGGATGAAATCGTCACCCTGAAAAAAGTGCAGGACGGCGATACGCTGCTGCTGCGGGATGGGCGGCGGGTGCGCCTTATAGGGGTCAACGCGCCGGAGCTGGCCCGCGACGGCAGGCCCGCGCAACCGCTGGCGCTGGAGTCGCGGCAATTCGTCGAGCGCTTTCTCGGCCGGGGCGAGCTGAAGCTGGTGTATGATCGCGACCGCCATGACCGCTATGGCCGCCTGCTCGCCCACGTCCACAACAGCCGCGGCGACAGCCTGGAAGCGGCACTGCTGAGCGCCGGGCTCGCCTTCCATGTGGCCATCGCCCCCAACCTGTCGCTGGCCGAGTGCCTGGCGCAGCGTCAGGCGCAAGCCCGCCGGGCCGGGCGCGGCCTGTGGGCGGAGGGTGTCTGGCCAGTCCTGCAGGCGAGGGACGTACGACCCGGAGACGGCGGTTTTGTGCGCCTGCGCGGGCGGGTGCTGGCGGTGGAGCGCAACCGCTTTGTGTGGCTGGAACTGGACGGACCTGTTGCGGTGCGGCTGCGCCAGGCTCCTCGCGAGTTCAACCACACCCAAGACCACACTGAAAACTACAAGCAAGACCAGGACCGCGACCCAGATCCCGACGCGGAAAGCGGGCAACCGCCCAGACGCCACTGGCTGAACCGGGAAATAGAAGTAAAAGGCTGGCTAGTCGACCGGGGTGCGAAATACGCATCCCGCCATCCGCAAAATAAACGCTGGTTTATTGCGATAGATTCCGAATTTACCATCGAAATTAGTAGAAACTGACTTTCCGATTCCCAGCCTCGCCTTGTCCTGCAGTTCCCCTGTCGGTTATTCTCTGCGGCCCGCAGTAACCCCGCCGGCCGCCCCGCGCCGGTAGAGAACGCAAAGAGATAATTTCCACGATGACGGATGCAATGCGCCAGGCAGCGCTGGATTACCACGCCCTGCCCACACCGGGCAAACTCTCGGTTGAACTCACCACGCCGGCCCAGACCCAGGAAGACCTCTCCCTGGCCTACAGCCCCGGGGTGGCAGAGCCGGTCCGCGAGATCGCCAAGGACCCGGAGACCGCCTACCTCTATACCGGCAAGGGCAACCTGGTGGCGGTGATCTCCGATGGCAGCGCCATCCTCGGCCTCGGCAACCTCGGCCCGCTGGCCTCCAAGCCGGTGATGGAGGGCAAGTCGCTGCTGTTCAAGCGCTTTGCCGGTATCAATTCGGTGGATATCGAAGTGGACGCGCCCAGCCCCGAGCAGTTCATCCAGACCGTGGCCAATATCGCCGTGTCCTTCGGCGGCATCAATCTCGAGGACATCAAGGCCCCCGAATGCTTCCACATTGAAGAGGCGCTGATCGAGCGCTGCCAGGTGCCGGTGTTCCACGACGACCAGCACGGCACCGCCATCGTCACCGTCGCGGGCATGCTCAACGCCCTCGATATCCAGGGCAAACGCATCGAGGACGTGCGCATTGTCTGCCTCGGCGCCGGTGCCGCCGCCACCGCCTGCTGCAAGCTGCTGCTGGCCGCCGGCGCGCGCAAAGAGCAGATCACCATGCTCGACAGCCGCGGGGTCATCCACTCCGGGCGCACCGACATCAACGCCTACAAGGGCGAGTGGGCGCGGGATACCGATATGCGCACCCTCGATGACGCCATCGACGGCGCCGACGTTTTCCTCGGTGTGTCGGGGCCGGACCTGCTGTCCGCCGATCAGCTGGCCAAGATGGCGCCGCGCCCGATCGTGTTCGCCTGCTCCAACCCCAACCCGGAAATTTCGCCGGAACTGGCCCACCGCACCCGCGATGACCTGATCATGGCCACCGGCCGCTCGGACTACCCGAACCAGGTCAACAATGTGCTGTGCTTCCCGTTCATCTTCCGCGGCGCATTGGACGTGCGCGCGGTGCGCATCAACGAGGCCATGAAACTGGCGGCCATCGAGGCGCTGCGCAAGATCGCGCACCTGCCGGTGCCGGACGCGGTGCGCGAGGGGTATGGCGGTATCGAGCTGGCTTTCGGCCCAGAATATATTCTGCCCAAGCCCACCGATCCGCGCCTGCTGCCGGAAGTGGCGGCGGCCGTGGCCCAGGCCGCGGTGGACAGTGGCGCCGCGCGCCTGCCCTATCCGCAGCACTATCCGCTGGCGCCGCTCTGAAACGCCGGCCCGCCCCGGCTTGAGCCGGGGCACCCCCCTCGCTACACTGCTTGTTCTGATACGGCATGAGAGTTTTTCCACCGCATGAGTCACGTCTACGTACTGACCAATCAGCACAAGCAGTTCCTGAGCAAAAGCAACGAGTGGATCGACGGCCGCGACGCCAACCGCCTGTTCCGCAGCGAGCACAAGGATGTCGCCATCAACCAGATGTTTGAGGCCAACACCCGCAACGTGAACCTGCGCATCGAGCTGTTCGAGTGCCCGCTCGGCCCCAAAGGGCAGCCGCAGATACCCGCCGAAGCCCTGGGCGACCCGGAAATCCAGCCGGGCGCACCGCAGGAGCTGCCGCCGCAGAGCAACCCCGAGGTGAGCCCGGAACCGGCGCCGGAGGTTGCTCCGGATGGCGCCCCGGAAATCATGCCCGCCGATCCCCCCGAGATCACGCCGGACCAGCCCCTGGAAGATATGGCCCACTCCGGGTCCGCCGCCTGAGCGACTGACTTGAGTTGCCCCGCACCGCCCCCATATCGGTGCGATTGCCACTGCCGCCGGCCGCGCCGGCGGAGTCTGGCCACGGCGCCACCAGCCTCAGTAAGGAGTTTCGAGTGCCCAACCACCTGGCCGCACTGGCCCAGCCCAACCCCCTGCAGTTGCTGAAGGGCATTCGCCGCGGGATCGAGAAAGAAAGCCTGCGCGTGGCGCCGGACGGCGCGCTGGCGCAGACGCCGCACCCGCAGGCGCTGGGTTCCGCGCTTACCCACGCCGCCATTACCACCGACTTCTCCGAGGCCCTGCTGGAATTCATCACCCCGCCGATGGCGACACCGGAGGCGGCACTGGAGGAGCTGGACCAGATTCACCGCTACACCTACCGCCATATCGGCGACGAGCGCCTGTGGGTCAACAGCATGCCCTGCCGCCTGGGCAGGGACGACGATATTCCGGTGGCGCGCTACGGCAGCTCCCACAGTGGCACCATGAAAACCGTCTACCGCCTCGGCCTCGGGCTGCGCTACGGACGCACCATGCAGACCATCGCCGGTATTCACTACAACTTCTCGCTGCCGGATGACTTCTGGCGCTGGCTGCATGGGCAGGAGGGCAGCGATGAGTCACTGGGGGACTTCAAGACCCGCCGCTATTTCGACCTGATCCGCAATTTCCGCCGTCACTACTGGCTGCTGATCTACCTGTTCGGCGCCGCGCCGGCGGTGTGCCGCTCCTTTGTGGACCACCGCGAACACAGCCTGCAGCCGTTCAACGGCGATGACCACAGCCTGCACGCCCCCTTCGCCACCTCCCTGCGCATGGGCGACCTCGGCTACAACAGTGATGCGCAGAAGTCCCTGACGGTCTGTTACAACGACCTGCCCAGTTATCTGGCCACCCTGTGTGAGGCCATCAGCCACCCCTACCCGGAGTACCACAAACTCGGCATCAAGGATGCCGAGGGCCACTATCAACAGCTCTCCACCGGCCTGCTGCAGATTGAAAACGAGTTCTACTCGCCGATCCGGCCGAAAAACCCCGCCCGCATGGGGGAGACGGCGCTGTCCGCCCTGGACAATCGCGGTGTCGAGTACATCGAGGTGCGCTGCCTCGACCTCAACCCTTTCGCGCCGCTGGGCATCGACGCGCAACAGATGCGCTTTATCGACTGCTTCCTGCTGCACTGCCTGCTGCAGGACAGCCCCAAGACCGATGAAAGCGACTACCGCGCGGTGCAGGAGAACCAGGCCCGCATCGTCTATCGCGGCCGCGACCCGGAGTTGAAGCTGATCCACAACGGCGGCGAGATCGCGCTGACCGAGTGGGCCGAAAAACTGCTGTCTGAAATGCAGCCGGTGGCCGACCTGCTCGATCGCGCCTGGCAGAGCGACGCGCACCGCGTGGCGCTGGAAGCCCAGCGGGCCAAGGTGCGGGGCGAAGCGGCGACGCCGGCACAGCGCGTGCTCGCGGAAATGGCCGAGCGCGGCCAGAGCTTTTCCCAGTGGGCGGCGGCGCAGGCGGAGCAGCATCGCGACTACTTCCTCAACCGCCCATTGGATGAGGCCGACCGCGAGCGCTTCCAGCGCGAAGCCCGCGAATCCCTGCAGCGTCAGGCCGAAGTGGAGGCGGCAGATACCGGCAGCTTTGAGGACTATCTGGGCAACTACTATGCCCAGTACACTTTCTGCCAGCTCTGATCACCGCCGGACCGGCTCTGCGCAGTGAACTATCTCGCCCACCTGCTGCTGTCCGGTCCCGATCCCGACTGGCGCCTGGGCGGCCTGCTGGGGGATTTCGTCAAGGGGCCGCTCGCCGGTGAGCGTCCCACCGCCATCGAGGCCGGCATCCGCCTGCACCGGCGCATCGACGCCCTGACCGACAGCCACCCCGCCTACCGCGCCGCACTGGCGCAACTGCACCCGCGCTGGCGCCGCTACGCCGGCATTGCCCTGGATATCTGGTTCGACCACCTGTTGTGCCAGACCTGGCCGCGCTGGCACCCACAGCCGCTGGAAGCCTACAGCGCCGAGTGCTGGGAAGACTTTCGCCGCCGCAGCCGGTATATTCCGCCGCGCGCTCAGGCGTTTATGCACCGCGCCGAGCAATTTAAACTGCTGCAGCGTTACCGCGACGAGCAGGTGATCGAGCAGGCATTGCTGCGCGTCGGCCAACGGCTGCGCCGCCCGGTTGCCCTCGAACATATGCTGCCGGAACTGCTGGCCGCGCGCGCGGCGCTGCAACCGCAGTTTGAAGCACTGTTGCAAGACTTGAGCCGCGAAGCCGCGCGCTTCCGCCAGAATAATTCAGGGCCCCAATTCCCATGATGCTCCCCAACCCCCGCAGCACTTTTCTGCTGGTTTTTCTCTCCGTTCTGTTCCTGCTCGGCGCCGCCTTTTATCTCGAATATGTGCAGGGGCTGGAACCCTGCCCGCTGTGCATTACCCAGCGGGTCATGCTGTTGGGCGTGGGACTGGTGTCACTGACCGCCTTCCTGCACAACCCGGCGACCATCGGCCGGCGCGTCTACGGACTGCTGGTTTCGCTGTGGGCCCTGGGTGGGCTCTATTTCGCCGGCCGCCAGCTGTGGCTGCAGAGCCTGCCGGCGGATCAGGTTCCGGCCTGCGGCCCCGGCATCAGTTATATGCTCGATGCCTTCCCCATCGCCGAGGTGGTGAGGACACTGCTCACCGGCGATGGCAATTGCGCCGAGGTGCACTGGACCTGGCTGGGGCTCAGTATCGCCGGCTGGTCGGCGGTGGGTTTCAGTGGCCTGGTCGCTTTCGGGGTCTGGCAGGCCTTCCGCAAGCATTAATCGTCACTGGCATCCCGTGTCCCGCCCCCGCATCACACTCCGGCGTATCGCCAGCTGGCTCACCGGCGCGGCCACCCTGGTGCTCTGTGAACGGCTGGGCACCGCGCTCGGCCTGTGGCTGGCGCTGCCGGTTCCCGGCTCGGTACTGGGCATGCTGCTGTTGCTGTTCGGCCTGATGCTGTACGGCAGCGTTCCCGCCGGCCTGGCGGATGTGAGCGGACTGCTGCTGCGACTGCTGGCACTGCTGTTCCTGCCGGCAGCGGTGGGCGTTTACTTCCTGCGCGGTTTTGCCCCCTCGGATTGGCTGGCCCTGCTGGTTGCCACCACCGTCGGCACCCTGTTCAGCCTGCTGATCTCGGCGCTGCTGCTGCAGTGGCTGCTGCGCAGGACAGACCCGGGCCCGCCCAATGACTGAATACCTCTCTCCCTCGGCACTGTCCACCTCGGCCCTCGCCGCGCCGGTATTGATTCTGGCGCTGAACATCGGCGCCTTCCTGTTTGGCCTGGCCGTCTACCGCCGCAGCGGCACGCCACTGCTGCACCCGATCGTGGGCGCCAGTGCGCTTGCCGCCGCTGTGTTGTGGCTGCTGCAGATGCCCTACGGGGAATACCAGCGCGCAAGCGGCCTGCTGTACGCCCTGCTGGGTCCGGCGGTGGTGGCACTGGCGGTGCCGCTGCGGCAGAACCTGCCGATTATCCGCCGCGCCGCCTGGCCGCTGCTGGTCACACTGACGGTGGGAGCGGCGCTGGCGCCGGCGGCGGGGGTGCTGTTCGCCCTGCTGCTGGGCGCCGCCGAGCCCATTCTGCTGGCGCTGAGCGGCAAGGCGGTGACCACGCCCATCGCCCTCGGACTGGCGGAAAAGGTCGGCGCCGCCGCCAGCCTCACCGTGGGCATCGTGGTTTTCAGCGGCGTTGTCGGCGCGGTGCTGGGGCCGCCGCTCTGCGCGCGTCTGGGTATCCGCGATCACCGCGTGCTCGGCTTCGCCCTGGGCATCAACGCCCACGCCATCGGCACGGCGCGGGCACTGGAAATCAGCGCCCTGTGCGGAGCTTTTGCGGCGCTGGCCATGGGGCTCTGCGGCGCCCTCACCGCCTTTGCTCTGCCGCTGTTTCTCACCCTTTGAGCCGCCAGCCTTTCGCGCATTCTGGCGGTCAAAGCCGCCGCTTTCTTGCCGGCGGCGGGTCAATCACCTATCTTCCATGAACGCTTTCCACACACCGGCACAGGGATGCCCGGCGGCAAGCGCAACTGCGGTCAAGGCAATAACAGGAAGCCCGGAAATGCTGGAAAATTGTAAGTCTGCGCACGAGCGCTGGGGTGGGGTAAGCGACATCATCGACCGTTGGCTACAGACCAGGCAGGCATTGCTCGTCAGCTTCTGCGGCCTCTCCGGCAAGAAGGCATTCGAAGATGGAGACCGCGAGTCCGAGGCGCAGTTGCGCGAGTTGTGCCAGAACCTGGTGGACTATGTCTCCGCGGGACACTTCGAGGTCTACGAGCAGCTGGTGCTGGAAGGGCAGGCGTTTGACGACAAGCCCGGACTCGAGGAGTCCAAGGCCCTGTACCGGGAAATCGACGCCACCACCGATGTCGCCGTCGATTTCAATGACAAATATCTGGAGACCGATGACCTCTCCAGCCTGCAGGCGGATCTGTCGCAGCTCGGTGAAGCCCTGGAAACCCGCTTTGCCTCCGAGGATCGCATGATCGCCGTGCTGCACACCGCACACCAGAATCCGACGGCCTGATGCGAACAACTATCGGAACCACTGAAAAATGTTAGGGCTTAAGAAACAAGGATTAATCATTAACAGCTGAAATTCACCGATACAGCCAAGATTTACTCTCTTTATGTTTCCAGCCCGGCTGATCCGAAACGCAAAAAAAAAGGGCGAACCGCAGTTCGCCCTTTTTTATCAAGTGCCGTCAGCGACGGAACAGGTAGCCGGCAGGTTTACTGCGCGGAATCACCCTCTTCCGGCTGTGCCTCCTCAGCACCTTCTTCCGTAGCGGAGTCGTCGCCGTCGGCGCTTTGGTCGCTCACATTGGCCTTGTGCAGCTCCACCTCAAAAACCAGGGTTTCGTTGGGGCCGATCAGGCCGCCGGCGCCACCGGGGCCATAGGCCAGCTCCGCGGGAATATAGAGCTCCCACTTGCCGCCTTCCTTCATCAGCTGCAGCGCCTCGGTCCAACCCTGAATCACACCGTTAACCGGAAACTGTACCGGCTCACCGCGGGCATAGGAGCTATCGAACTCGGTGCCGTCGAGCAGGGTGCCGCGATAATCCACTTCCACAGTGCTGTCAGCGCTCGGTGAGTCGCCACTGCCTTCGCGGACAATCTTGTATTGCAGACCGGAATCCGTGACCACCACGCCTTCTTTCTCAGCATTTTCTTCCAGGAAGGCTTTGCCCTTGGCTGCATTTTCCTCGGCGGCGGCTTTGAAATCCGCTTCCTGCTTAGCGAGCATTTCCTGCTGCTTGCTCTGCATCTGCTCCTGGAATGCGGCGATAACCTGCTGCTTGTCTTCGTCTCCAAGGCGGGACTCGCGACCCTCGGCGACATCATTCAACGCCATGATCACCACCTGCGGATCGAGCTCGACGCCCTGGGACTTCAGCCGCAGGGCCATATCCTCGGTGATGATATAGCTGACTTTCTGCTCCTGGGTCTCCAGTGGCACTTCGGTAACCGCACCGGAATCCTGCTTGCTACAGCCGGCCAGAGAGAGGCCCAGGGCAACCGCAGCAGCCAATCGATATTTGTTCATGAAGATGGTCTCTTAGTCCGTGGTGTATTTACTTTCCTGTGTTTGCGGGTTGCGCTGGCCAAACCTCTACCTGCACACCGCCGCCCGCACTCCAGGTAACACATCGGTGCTTTCACACCGCACGCTGCACCGATTGCTACCGGTCGAACCCTTGAGTAGCTATCCAGTACTTGGTGTACTTGTCTAGCACCTCGCGCACGCTAAGTGCCTGGCTGGCACGCTTGGCTATTTAGCCCTCGCGCCTAATTAGCACTTATTTACTACCTATTTCCTAAGTGTTCAGTAACTATTTACCAACCACTTACCTGCCACTTTACCAGTCACTGCAGTAACTACCGCAGTAACCATAGGTAGTCGCTATTGGGATCGGCGGGTTATCGCAAGTCTAACCCATGCCCGATGGCGGTGCATACCGTGTCCAACTTTAGGCTCGTCATCACGGTAATGGTAGCGAGTGGTGGGCGATGTCGATACGATGTGAATTGATTCGCTATTGTTCGCGTTTTTTACTTTGCCCCAGGGATGCACTTCACAAATAACAACGCTATTATCCCAGCTCGAGCTGCTGTTGTTCTGAATCGCAGAGGTGGTCACACGAGTTCGGGACAACGGTTCAGTGCACGAACTAGCGATCGCGGTGGATGCCGCACGTTTGCCGGAGGCCCGCTCCGGCCGCACCGAATCGATAATAAACCTCAGGATATTCACCCATGGCTGCCAAACGAAAAGCTGTCAATCCAGTCGCAGAACTGGAAGCACAAATTGCAAAACTCACCACTCAACTGGATAAGGCCCGCACCAAACAGGTCGCCGACGCCGGTAAAGAAGTTAAGAAAACGGCCAAGGCCCTCACCACCGCCAAGGACAAGCTCGGCAAGGCCAAGGAGCAACTGGCCAATGCCCGCGCTGCCGCAGGCAAGAGCAAAACCGCCGCTGTACAAAAACGCCTCGACACCGCCGCTGCCAAGGTTGAGGACCTGAAGTCCGCCCTGGAGCAGGCAAAAGAGGCTGCGGCCCAGGCCAAGCAGGCAGAGGCCACCGCCAAGAGCGAGCTGAAGGCCGCTGAGGCCATTGCCAAAATCGCGGCGAAAGCTGAAAAAGCGGCCGGCAAAGGCACTGCCAAGAAGAAGTCCACCCGCAAAGCCAAGACAGCCACCAAGACCGCAGCCAAGAAAACTGCCGCGAAGAAAGCGACCGCTGACAAGCCCGCCGCCGAGAAAAAGACTGCCAAGCCCGCGGCCAAAAAAGCCGCCAGCAAGTCAGCGACCAAGCCAGTGAGCAAAAAAGCCGTGAAAAAGGCGCCGACCAAGGCCGCCGCCAGCAAGCCGACCCCGGCAACAGCGGATAGCGGCAAAGCCCAGCCTAGCGAACAGAAAGCAGCACAACCGAAGGCAGCGGAAACAAAAGTCGCGGATCAAAAGCCGGCCGAGTCCAAGCCGGTGGTGGCGAGCAAGCCGGCGGCCGAGCCCAAGCAGCCCGAAGCAACGCCATCCGCCAGCCAGCCGCTGGACAAGACGCCGGAGCCTCGTCCGTTCGCTTCGCCGCAGCCTGCGGAGAGCAAGCCGGCAGCCGCGCCCTCTTCCAGTCCCGTGCCGAGCATTACTCCAACGACGCCGGCCAACAGTCTCTTTTCCAGCGAGGATTCCGGCGAGAGCTAACCGGCGTTCTCCCCCCGGTAATCAGAGATCAGGCCCGCCCAGCGGGCCTGATCTTTTTGTGGCATACCATAATGCGCCGCGGCCAGTTGCAGTGCCGTGCGCTCCCCCGGCCAGTGTTCCTGTTCCAGCTGCCACAGCACCGCCAGCTGGCGCCGCTCCAGGCGCAGCTCGTAGTTCTTGCACCAGCCATAGGGCCAGGCCATATACGGACGCATGCGGCCCAGCCAGCGGCGCAGGTGGCGAACACTGTCGATCATCCGCCGCCGCGGCGCCAGCGCCCGCTCCGCCACCCGCCAGCCCTCCTCGCTCAGGCTTTGCCCGGCCAGCTGCCGATAGCTGGCCCAGAGCAGCAGGCACACATCGGCTCCCAGGCGGTCCTGGCAGTCCAGCAGAAACCCGGACACGCTATCCCGCCGGTAAAAATCGAGACTGAACTGCCACAGGGGATTTTCCATCGGCTTGGCTATGGGTTTTGCTCCTATCGCCTGGACCTGTTCACTGCCTGGTCTTAACCGCTGCTAGGCCCGGCGCGTTGCCAGCTGCTCGCCGCCCGGGCTGCGCCGGTTCCAGCGGCCATCGCAATTGCGTGACGTAAGGCCTAAAATCCGCAGCGCTGAATTTCATGCGGTAAATTCCGCCGCGGACACAGCGCTCATTACCCTGCTCATTGAGAGTGCCTATTACGTGTACTCATGCAGCGTGCGGGTAAAAAGCGCGCGCAAAGAGTGCGCTATCAGAGTGCCCGCACGCCAGATAGTCTAGTGTACAGTTTCGTCCCGGTGTGCGCCGCCGGCGGCCGGACGCCGACCGGGCCACCGCCATCTGCAGCCGAATAAAGGGCGCAAGAGGTTTTCGTTTGATTAATTTGCACGGCGTCTCCCTGCAACAGGGCGGCCGCGAACTTCTCCAGAGTGCGGACTGCCGCATTTTTCCCGGCCATAAGGTCGGCATCATCGGGGCCAATGGCTGCGGCAAATCGACGCTGTTCCGGCTGCTGCTCGGCAGACTGGACAGTGATGCCGGGCGCGTCGAGGTTCCCACCGGCTGGCGTATCTCCCATATGGCGCAGGAGGTGGAGGCCACCGATCGCTCGGCGCTCGATTATGTCCTCGACGGCGATGCCGAACTGCGCCAGCTGCAGCGGGCCATCGATGCTGCCGAGCAGGCCGCCCCGGCGGATGGCCAGCGCCTGGCGGAGCTGCACGAGCGCATGGCCGCCATCGACGGCTACAGTGGCCCGGCACGGGCGGCGCAACTGCTGGACGGCCTCGGCTTCTCCCACCGGGACCAGCAGCGCCCGGTCAGCAGCTTTTCCGGTGGCTGGCGCATTCGCCTGAATCTGGGGCGGGCGCTGATGTGCCCGGCGGACCTGATGCTGCTGGACGAACCCACCAACCACCTGGACCTGGATGCGACCCTGTGGCTGGAGCAGTGGCTGCAGCGCTTCCCCGGCACCCTGCTGATCATCTCCCACGACCGCGATTTCCTCGACGCGGTGGTGGACGGCATTATCAGCTTCGAGCAGGCTCAGCTTGTACATTACAGCGGCAACTACAGCGCCTTTGAGCGGGCGCGAGGAGAGCGCCTGGCCCAGCAGCAGGCCCAGCATGAGAAGCAGCAAGCCCAGCGCGCCCACATGGAGGACTTCGTGCGCCGCTTCCGCGCCAAGGCCACCAAAGCCCGTCAGGCGCAGAGCCGGCTGAAGGCGCTCGATCGCATGGCGCAGACCGCACCCGCCCACGTGGATTCCCCTTTCCGTTTCACTCTGCCGGCAGCGGAGAAAAACTCCGATCCGCTGATCGATCTGCGCGACGCGGATATCGGCTATGGGGAAAATCCTGTGCTGCGCCGGGTGCAACTGGGCATCCAGCCGGGCCGGCGCATCGGCCTGCTGGGCCCGAACGGCGCCGGCAAGTCCTCGCTGATCAAAACCCTCGCCGGTGAACTGGCGCCGGTCGCCGGCGAGCGCCTCTGTGGCGAGCACCTCGCCATCGGCTACTTTGCCCAGCATCAGCTGGAAGCTCTGGATATCAACGCCTCGCCGGTCCTGCACCTGCAGCGGCTGACGCCGCAGGCCAGTGAGCAGTCACTGCGGGATTTCCTCGGCGGCTATGGTTTTGCCGGCGATCGCGCCTTTGAGTCGGTGGCTGGTTTTTCCGGGGGAGAAAAAGCGCGACTGGCGCTGGCCATTCTCGCCTGGCAGCGGCCGAACCTGCTGCTGCTCGATGAGCCCACCAACCACCTGGACCTGGAGATGCGCCATGCGCTGACGCTGGCGCTGGCGGAATTTCCCGGCGCTGTGGTGCTGGTTTCCCACGACCGGCACCTGCTGGCGAATACGGTGGATGAATTTATCCTGGTGGCCGACGGCCGCGCCGCGCCCTTCGATGGCGACCTGGAGGATTACAAGCAGTGGCTGCTGGCATTCAACCGCGAGCAGCGCCGCCGCGATGAAAGCACAGATGCCGACAGCCGCCCGGCGGAAGACAAAAAAGAACAGCGTCGCGCCGCAGCGGCATTGCGGGAAAAGCTCAAGCCGCTCACCAACCGCCTGAAGCAGGTGGAAAAGCAAATGGCCGCAGCGGAAAAATCACTCAAGCAACTGGAAGCACAGCTGGCCGACGAAAGCCTTTACAGCGGTGGCCAGCAGGAAGAGATCGCACGCCTGAACCGCGCCCAGGCGGAGCAGCGGGAGCAGCTGGAGACACTGGAGCTGGAGTGGCTGGAAATCAGCGAGACCCTGGAGCAAGCCCGCGACCAGTGAGGCTGTTGCGGGCCAGCGCCTGCGCGTTACCCGTCGCCGCCGCTATTTCGGACAGCCCTCTTCACTGACAGCCACGCCCGCCATAGTGCGCGGGCAGCGATCCAGGTAGTTGGGCACACCGTCATAATCCCCGTCCATTGGGCAGCCGTCGCTTCCAACGGGAATGCCGGGCGGCGTCTGCGGGCAGCGATCCACCCCATCCATATAGCCATCGGCATCGGTATCGCGCACCACCAGCGGATACTCCGCCCACTGGTAGCCGATCCCCACTGACAGGAAGCCGTCCACGCCACCCTCCTCGACACCCTGAAAAGCGCGGATATCCGCGCGCGCCTGCCAGCGCGGCCCTAGCTGATACTTGACGCCGAAGCCGGCGTTCACCATGGTCTGGCGCCGGTGCCAGTCCCAGCGCAGCCCATCCAGATCCTCAGGCAGCAACGAACCAGCCGCCGCTGCATTGCTGAACCCATTAACTAAGTCCAAGTCGGCGCCGCTACCGGCCACACCTTCGGACACACTGAGCGGCCCATTAAAAGGTCCTTTGTACTCGGTGCGGATTTCACCGACCCCGAAGGCCATATACGGCTGCCACACACAGGGCGCGCCACAGAAGCTGCCGAGAAAATGGTAGAAAAGATCGATGTGGTAGTTGTAGACATCCACCTTCTTGTCGATGCCCTTGATGCCCACGCTGAAATAGTCGATCGCGGCGTCCATGGCCCAGCGATCGGTGATGCTGTAACCCAGACCGATACCGCCGCCGCTGGCGTCGCTCAGCTCCAGCTCGAATCCCTGCAGGGGGGTGCCATCCAGTCTGCTGCTGTCGAACCAGTAGCGGCCGCCATTCAGATAGAGGTTGAGGGTGGTGGCCCGGTCGGCGAGGGCGACATCCGCTGCCAGCATGAGCAGGACTGCAAGGAGAAGGTGAACGGGCGAGCGACTTCTTGTCATTGTTGGCTCCGGAAGTTCCATGACCGGCACGGGGTCTGTTTGAAGATAGCAGACATTCCCCAACGCGCAGCGCGCGCCAAACCGGCCCCGGTGCTCTTATCGTACCTGCGAGCGCCCTCTGTTCCGCCGGCGATTACAGGTCTTCAGCCACTCCGCCAGCGGGGCGCTGGCACCAGGGCCGCCGCCGCACACGAGGGCCCGCTACTTGCGGCGGTACAGCAGGTCCCAGACCCCGTGACCCAAACGCTGGCCGCGGCGCTCGAACTTGGTCTGCGGGCGGAATTCCGGCCGTGGGGCATAGTGTCCGGCCCCCGCGGTGTTCTCCAGCGCCGGCTCCGCCTCGAGCACCTCCAGCATATGCTCGGCGTAATTTTCCCAGTCCGTGGCCAGGTGCATCAGGCCGCCGGGCTTGAGCTTGCTACACAGCAGGCGGATAAATTCCGGCTGCACAATGCGGCGCTTGTGATGCTTTTTCTTGTGCCAGGGGTCCGGGAAATACAGCTGGAACCGGTCCAGGGAGGCGTCGGCAATGCAGTCGTTGAGGACGTCCACCGCATCGGCCATATACACACGCAGGTTCTGTATCTCCGCCTTGCCGGCGCCGTTGATCAAGCGCCCCACCCCCGGGGGGTGCACCTCGATGCCGATAAAGTCCTTGTCCGGCTCCGCCTCCGCCATGGCCAGCAGGGAGTCCCCCATACCGAAACCGATCTCCAGCACCAGCGGCGCCTCGCGGCTGAAGGTGGCCTGCGGATCGAGGGCGCCGTCGAACAGGGACAGGCCGTAGGTGCCCCAGTAATTGTCGAACGCGCGCCGCTGGCCATCGGTCATGCGCCCGGCGCGGATGACATAGCTGCGGATGGATTTTTTCTTGTATTCGGTGCGGTAGGGAAAATCTTCCGCCGACTCGTCTTGCATGGTTCACGACCTCTGCTTGGCAAGCGCTTCAGGGTTCAGTCCAGGCCCGATGGACCCGGGCCAATGGGGGGTGTTATTCACTCAACCGCAGGGCGGCGATTGCGAGTGCGGCCCAGCCACCGATCAGTGTCAGGCCGCCCAGTGGCGTCACCGGGCCGAGCCAGCGCGGGCCACCGAAAGTGAGGCCGTAGAGGCTGCCGGAAAACAGCAGCACGCCGATGGCGAACAGGGCGCCGGTCACCAGCAGTGCCGTGCGCTCGCCCCAATGCTGCATCAGCAACACCACCCCGAGCAGGGCCAGCGCGTGCAGCATCTGGTAGAGAACACCGGTGCGGTAGGCTTCCAGCAGGTTGTCAGCGACCCGGCCGCGCAGGCCGTGGGCGCCGAAGGCGCCGAGCATCACGCCACTGCCGCCCAGCAGGGCGGCGAGAAACAGGTAGAGCTTGGTCATTCCAACTCGTCCTTGTATCCGGGTCGTCAATCGGGTCTATCGGGAAGGCGCCGGAGGATACCGGAAAAGCCTGCCTGCCGACATAAAAAAACCGCGCCACTGCGCGGTTTTTCTGCACAAAGAAACGGCCGGCGATCAGGCTTCCATGGCCGCCCGCACTTTCTTCATGGCGTTCTTTTCCAGCTGGCGAATGCGCTCGGCGGAAACGCCGTACTTCTCCGCCAGTTCGTGCAGGGTGGACTTCTGCTCGCTCAGCCAGCGCGCCTCAATGATATTGCGGCTGCGCTCATCGAGGCCTTCCAGCGCCAGCGACAGGCTGTTGACGCTGGTCTCCTGCCAGTTGTCATGCTCGAGCTGCGCGGCGGGATCATAGCGCCGGTCCTCGAGGTAGTGCGCCGGGGCCTGCCAGGCGGAATCGTCATCGTCATCCACACCCGCGTCAAAGGCGGCGTCGTGGGCGGACAGGCGACCCTCCATCTCGTACACGTGGGACACGTCCACGTTCAGGTCTTCGGCCACCGCCTTGGCTTCGTCGTGGGTGAGCCAGGCCAGTTTTTTCTTCTGCCCGCGCAGGTTGAAGAACAACTTGCGCTGCGCCTTGGTGGTGGCGATTTTAACGATGCGCCAGTTGCGCAGAATAAATTCGTGGATTTCGGCCTTGATCCAGTGCACGGCGAAGGACACCAAGCGCACACCCTTTTCCGGGTTGAAGCGCTTTACCGCCTTCATCAGGCCTACGTTGCCCTCCTGAATCAGGTCGCCCTGATTGAGGCCGTAACCGGAGTAGGACTTGGCGATATGCACCACAAAGCGCAGGTGCGACATGACCAGCTGGCGCGCCGCCTCGAGGTCCTCGCGATAGTAGAGGTCTTCCGCCAGCCGCTTCTCCTCCTCGGCGGACAGCACATCGAAGCCGCTGACCGTCTGGATATAGGCGCCCAGATTGGCACCGGGGGAGAGGGTATGGATTGGCTGTAAGCTGGTTCCCATTCAGGTCTTTCCTCCTACCTGTTCTTATAACCGGCGAGCCGGCCGCCGCTTTAGCCCGGAAACGGGCATACGGTCTGATGCTGCCAGTGTAGCACTAGCCGGGGCGGCGAATAAAGCCCGCGCAGCCTGCCCGCAAACCGTTGAAATTCGCGGGATTGGAGTGGTTATCCACAGGGAAAGTTCCGCTCCACAGGCGTATTTTTGATCGCCAGCTCAATTTTCCTCAGCGGGGCTCGACCGCCCGCAGGTGGCGGGCCACAGCGACCCAGGCGCCACAGAGGCCGAGCAGGGCGGCACCGCCGCCGAGTCCCAGCAAATAAGTCAGGCCCGGCCCCTGCAGAGCATAGCCGCTGCCATAGGAGGCGGCGAGCCCGGCAACCGGGCCGGACAGCAAAGCCACCCCCACGGCCACCAGCAGCCACGCCAGCAATCCGCCGCACAGGCCGTACCAGAGCCCGCTGTAGAGGAAGGGGCGACGCACGAACGCATCGGTGCCGCCCACCAGCTTGACCACCAGGATCTCATCCCGGCGGTTTTCGATATGCAGGCGGATGGTATTCACCACCACCAAAATCACCCCCAGCGCCAGCAACAGGCCGAGCCCCAGGGAAATCCGCTGAGCCAGTTCGGTAAGCCGCGCCAGGCGCTGCACCCAGGCCATATCCAGCACCACGGAATCCGTCAGAGCGCTGTCACGCAAGCGCGCCGCCAGTGCCTGCAGCTGTGGCTCGGCCACCGCCGCCGGGCGCACCAGCAATACCGCGGGCAGGGGGTTGGCGCCAAGCCCCGCGAGCGCCTCGCCCAGGCCAGAGGCCTGCTGGAATTCCGCCAGTGCCTGCTCGGGGGAGATATAGGTGACGTCGGCGACAGCCGCGTCATCGCGCAGCGCCTCGGTAAAACGCTCCACCGCCGTGGCGCGGGCGTCCCGATGCAAAAACACGGACAGCTGTGGCTGGCCGTCCCAGCCGGCGACCGCGCGCTGGAAATTGCCCATGCCCAGCTGCAGAGTGGCCGGCAGTGCTAGGGCGATGGCGATCATCACAGCCGTCATCAGGCTGGCCAGGGGGGTGGCGAAAAAACGCCGCAGGGCCTCCGCGGCCATCTCCCGGTGATGGCCGAGCCAGCTGTGCCAGCGGTCGCTCAGGCGGGTGCGCGCGGTGACGGCCCCCGCCGGCCGGGGAGGGCGCGGTTCGGTGGCGGTGCGGCCCGCGCCTTTGGCGGGATTACGGGTAGGCTGTTTCACGGGCCGGTATTCCGTCGTAGATCAGTTGTCCCGCCTGCAGGGTCAGCACCCGGCGGCGCATGCGGGCGATCAGTTCCAGATCGTGGCTCGCCACCAGCACGGTGACGCCAACGGCATTGAAGTCGGCGAACAGGCGCATGATCTCGGCGGACAGCTGCGGGTCCAGGTTGCCGGTGGGCTCGTCGGCCACCAGCACCGCCGGCTTGTTGACCACCGCCCGCGCGATGCCGATGCGCTGCTGTTCGCCACCGGACAACACAATCGGATTCTGCCTTTCCTTGTGCAGCAAACCCACCTTGTCCAGCGCGGCGCGCACCCGCCGCCCGAGTTCACGACGGCTGCAACCGGCCACGGCCAGCGGCAGGGCCACATTGTCGAAGACGCTGCGATCGAACAGCAGCTGATGGTTCTGGAATACGATACCGAGATTGCGGCGGTAGTAGGGAATCTGGCCGTTGCGCAGCCGGCAGATATTCTGCCCCGCCACGAGGATACTGCCCCGGGTCGGGCGCTCGATGGCGGTGAGCAGTTTCAGCAGTGTGCTTTTGCCAGCGCCGGAGTGGCCGGTCAGAAACACCAGCTCGCCGCGGCCGATGTCGAGGCTCACCCGCACCAGCGCATCCTGACCGGATGCGTAGCGCTTATTGACGTTGTCAAAAGTAATCATGCTCGGCCGCTTTTATTGTTTTGGTTTGCGGGCGTGTGCCGTGAAGGTGTCAGTCGCCGTTGCCGCGGTTAAACAGCGCGGCAACGAAGTCGCGCGCGCGGAACGGCTGCAGGTCTTCCGCCTGCTCACCCACACCGATAAAGCGTACCGGAATTCCGAAGCGCTGTGCCAGCGCGAAGATGATGCCGCCCTTGGCGGTGCCATCGAGCTTGGTCAGCACCAGGCCGCTGACACCGGCGGCGTCGCGGAACTGTGAAGCCTGACTGATGGCGTTCTGTCCGGTGCCGGCGTCCAGCACCAACAGCACCTCGTGTGGGGCCGTGTCGTCCAGCTTCGCCATCACCCGGCGCACCTTGGACAGCTCCTCCATCAGGTTCGACTTGGTGTGCAGGCGCCCGGCGGTATCGGCGATCACCACATCCACCCCCCTGGACTGGCCCGACTGCACCGCGTCGTAAATGACCGAGGCACTGTCCGCGCCGGTGTGCTGGGCAATGACCGGCACCTGGTGGCGCTCACCCCACACCTGCAGCTGCTCCACTGCGGCGGCGCGGAAGGTATCGCCCGCGGCCAGCAGCACCGACTTGCCCTCGGCGAGGAAGCGGTGGGCCAGCTTGCCGATGGTGGTGGTTTTACCGACGCCGTTGACGCCCACCACCAGAATCACATACGGCTTCTTGGCGCTATCCACCTGCAGCGGCGCCTCGACGCCCTGGAGCAGATCGGCCAGTTCATCCTGCAGGGCGCGGTACAGGGCCTCGCCGTCATTCAGCTCACGGCGCGACACCCGCGCAGTGAGGCGGTCGACGATCTCGGTGGTCGCCTCCACACCCACATCGGCCATCAGCAGCTGGGTCTCCAGCTCTTCCAGCAACTCGTCGTCGATTTCCTTGGCGCCCAGGAACAGGTTGCCCATGCCCTCGGCAAACTGGCTGCTGGTGCGGCTGAGCCCGCGGCGGATGCGGGCGAAGAAGCCTTCTTTCTTTTGCGGCTGGGACTCTTTTACCGGCTGAGGCTCTTTTACCGGCTGCGGGTCTTTGATGGGCTGAGGCTCCTTAATCGGCTGAGGCTCCTCGGCGGTCGCTGATTCGGCTGGCGCCGGTGCCGGTTTCTGCGCCTCTATCTCTGCGGCGGCGGGCTCGTCAGTCGCGGCGCGGGCGGAGCCATCGGCGGCTTCGCTCGCCGGCTCCTCTTTGGCCGCGTCCTCCTTGAGCGGCTCCTGCAATTCCGATTCTTCCAGCCCCGACTGGTCCAGTCCCGATTCCTCGGGTCCGGCCTCGGTATCGTTGGGCTTGGGCTTCTTTTTGCGCAGGAAGTCAAAGATCATGTCTGTGTCCGGGTGTACCGCTGACGGAAAGGCGCTAATCTTAGCACCGCTCAACCAGCCACACAGCCAGGAATCCGTTTTGTCCCGTCCCCGCGCGCGCAAACCCTCTCGTCGATCGCCGTCCCCCGCGCCGGGGCAGCTGCGCATCATCGGCGGCGACTGGCGCGGCCGCAAACTGCAGTTTGCCGCGGTTGAGGGGCTGCGCCCCACCGGTGACCGCCTGCGCGAGACACTGTTCAACTGGCTGCAATTCCGGCTTGTCGGCGCCCGCTGCCTCGATCTGTTTGCCGGCTCCGGCGCGCTGGGTCTGGAAGCGCTCTCCCGCGGTGCCGCGGCAGTGGATTTCGTCGAACTGAATCGCCAGGCCGCGCAGACACTATCCAGCCAGCTGCAGCTGCTGCAATGCGACCAGGGCAGGGTGCACAACTGCAGCGCCGCACAGTACCTGCAGGGGACGCCGGGCAGCTGCGATCCTGACAGCTACGGCCCTAACAGTTACGACATCGTTTTTATCGACCCGCCCTTCGCCGGCAACCTGTGGGCGGAGACCCTGGCCGTATTGGCACTGAGACTGGCAGCGGGCGCGCTGGTGTATGTGGAAACACCCAGAGATAGCGCCCTCGCCCCACCACCGCACTGGCAGCTGCAAAAGGAAAAACGGGCCGGCCAGGTGTGTATGCGCCTGTTTCAGGTGACCGCTCCTGACCGAGCCCAATAACGCCCCGCGACAGCATTTTTGAGCCGCGCGGTCAAATTGTTTACCATGCGGTCCCGTTTCGCCGGCAACACAGTTTTGGCTTATGAAGAAAGTCGTCTACCCCGGAACCTTCGACCCCATCACCAATGGCCATATGGACCTGGTGGAGCGGGCCTGCCGCCTGTTCGATCACGTGATCGTGGCGGTCGCCGCAAGCACGCGCAAGAATCCGCTGTTCACCCTGGATGAACGTGTCGAGCTAGCCCAGCAGGTGCTGAGCCACCTGCCCAATGTGGAAGTGATCGGCTTCGATATCCTGCTCGCCGACCTGGTGCGCCAAGTAGACGCCTACGGTGTACTGCGCGGCCTGCGCGCCGTGTCCGATTTCGAATACGAATTCCAGCTGGCCAATATGAACCGTCAGCTGGCACCGAATATGGAAAGCCTGTTCCTCACCCCGGCGGAACACCTCTCCTATATTTCCTCCTCACTGGTGCGGGAGATCGCCTCCCTCGGCGGCGATGTCGCCAAGTTCGTACCACCGGCGGTGGAAGAGGCCCTGCGGCACAAGTTCCACTGACCCCCGGGCGCACCTAAACAAGGTCCCCTTTTCACCTGGCCACGGCGGCCGGGTTAACTGTTACACTCCGGCAGCTCAGTGAGTTACCGGAGTTACACGTGCGCCACCTTATTTTCAACATTCTCACCCTCAGCTGCGCCCTCGCGCTGCTGCCTGTAACCGCCAGTGCGCGGGATGAAATCCAGCCGGAAGCGGCCACCGGCCGCACGGCGGTCAAGGCCGCCAGCGCCAATGAATTTATGGCGGTCACCGCCAATCCCCACGCCACCCGCGCCGCGCTGGAAATGCTCGAGCGCGGCGGCACCGCCGTGGACGCCGCCATCGCCGCGCAATTGATGCTCACCTTGGTGGAACCGCAGTCCTCCGGCATCGGTGGCGGTGCCTTTATGCTCAGCTTCCAGGCCAGCGACGATTCCCTGCATTCTTTCGATGGCCGCGAGACGGCGCCGATGGCCGTAACCAGCGAGCACTTTATGCGCGATGGCCAGCCGCAGGGTTTCCTCGACGCGGTCATCGGTGGCCACTCGGTGGGCGTGCCGGGCGTGATGCACATGATGGAACTGGCCCATAAAAAGCACGGCCAACTGCCCTGGGCGACCCTGTTCGAGCCCGCCATTGCGCTGGCAGAGGAAGGCTTTGAAGTTTCTCCGCGGCTGCACCTGCTGCTGGAAAAAATGCCCCGCGTCGCTGTGCGCGCGGAGATCCGCGACTACTTCTTCGGCGCTGACGGGCAGCCGCTGCCGGTGGGACACCTGCTGAAGAATCCCGCTTACGCCCGCACCCTGCGCATTCTGGCGAAAGACGGCAGCGATGCGTTTTACACGGGGGAAATCGCCGCGGCGATTGTCGAGGCGGTGCGCAACGACCCCGAAAACCCCGGCGTGATGACCCTGCGGGATATGGCCGATTACCGGGCCATTGAACGCGAGCCCCTGTGCAGCACCTTCCTGCAATACCGGGTCTGCGGCGCCGATGCGCCGTCTTCCGGCGGCACCACCGTGGGCGCCATGCTGGGGATGCTCGAGCGCTTCCCGCTGCACACCATGGAAGCCGGCAGCAGCGCCCTCACGCACCTGTTTATCGAGGCCTCGGAACTGGCCTTCGCCGATCGCAATACCTACCTGGCCGACCCGGGCTTCGTACAGGTGCCGAGCCGCGCGCTGGTTGCCCCGGACTACCTGGTTAGCCGGGCCAAACTGATCTCCACGGATCGCGCCACTGACGCGGTGCCCGGCGTACCGACACCGGCAACTCCCGCGCGTCAGCTGTCCAAGTCTCCGGAACTGCCCAACACCAGCCATCTGGTTATCGTCGACCGTTTTGGCAATGGGGTCAGCATGACCACCAGTATTGAAACCGCCTTTGGCTCACGGCTGCTGGTCGGTGGCTTCCTGCTCAACAACCAGCTGACCGATTTCTCCTTTGTGCCGGAAAAAGCTGACGGCGAGCTGGTGGCCAACCGGATTCAGCCGGGCAAGCGCCCGCGCTCTTCCATGTCGCCCACGGTGGTGCTCGACCGCGATGGTGAAATGCGCCTGCTGGTGGGCTCGCCGGGCGGCTCGCGCATCATCGACTACACGGCCCGCACCATTCTCTACCACCTGGCACTGGGCATGCCGATCGCCGAGGCGGTCGCCGCCGGCAACATCGCCGCGATCGGCGGGCGCGCGGAAGTGGAGTCCGGGTTTTTCAGCCAGGACACCGTAAACAGCCTGAAGCAACTGGGACATGATGTGGTGCAGCGGGACCTCAACAGCGGTATTCACGCCATCGCATTTGTCGACGGCAAACTGCAGGGCGGTGCGGACCCCCGCCGCGAGGGCAATGCCGCCGGGCGCTGATGCAGCCGGCAGCAACAGGCAAAACCGGGCAACGGGCAACGGGCAACGGGCAACAGCCAACAATAAGGATCACCATGCGCGCCTATACTCTTCTTCTACTGCGGGTCAGCCTCGGCCTGCTGCTGGTGATCTGGGGTGTGGACAAGCTGGTCGACAGCAACGATGCGCTGGCGATCTCCCAGCGCTTCTACCGGGAGGCCTTCAGCAATCCGCTGGGCTGGCATATTCTCGGCGCTTTGCAGGCACTGCTGGGAGCGGCGGTGGTGGTCGGCCTCTGGCGCAAGTTCACCTATCCGCTGCAGGCGCTGGTCAACGGCGCCAGCCTGCTCGGCGTGTGGGAGTCCATCCTCGATCCATGGGGCTGGGTACTGCAGGAGGGCAATATGCTCTTTTTCCCGTCGCTGATTATTTTCGCCGCCTGCCTGGTGCTGTGGGCATTCCAGGCCGATGACCGCATGTGCCTGGACCGGCGCCGCTGAGGCACTTGCGCATAGGCGGCGAGTTCAGGAGTCGCTTGAATGGTCACGAGCCCGTGGACAATGCTGCTGATCGCCGGCCTGCTGGAAGTGGCCTGGGCGGTCGGGCTCAAGTACACCGAGGGCTTCAGCCGTCTACTGCCGAGCCTGCTGACCGTCGCGGCGATGATCGCCAGCTTCTATTTCCTCGCCCAGGCCCTCAAAGTGATTCCGGTGGGCACCGGTTATGCGGTGTGGACCGGAATCGGCGCCGTGGGCACGGCCATCCTCGGTATTGTGCTGTTTTCCGAGTCGACGGCGCTGCCGCGACTGCTGTGCATCGGCCTGATCATCGCCGGCATTGCCGGTCTCAAACTGACCTCCACGGTGTGATAGACAGGAGTGTGATTGACAGGGTCAGGGGCTAGAGCAAGGGCAGGGCGTCGTCGCTGCCCCATGGCGGCCAGGCCATCCCTAAAACCTTCTGACGCCCCCGCTACAGCTTGCCAAAGTGCGCGCTCAAGCCTGCCTGTGTCCCGCAGAACCCCCGCAACCATCTTAGTGCCCACACCCCACTGCCCTCTGCCCTCTGCCCTCTAGCAACAGAGAACCGCGGGCACAGCAGAAGCCCGGAAAAGCAAAATCATTGAGCCGGGTGAGGGGGATCAGCGCTGGCAGTGGCGACAGAAGAAGGTGTTGCGCTGGCCCAGCACCTGATCCCGCACCGGCCGGCCGCACTGGCGGCAGGGTTCACCGGTGCGGCCGTAGACGTTGAGGCGCTGGGCAAAATAGCCCGGCTGGCCATCGCCGCCGACGAAATCCCGCAAGGTGGTACCGCCCTGCTCAATGGCGCTGGCCAGCACCTGCTTGATCGCGTCGGCCAGGCGCTGATAGCGGACACGGGAGATGCCGCCTGCGGGACGATCCGGGCGGATGCCGGCCAGGAACAGGGACTCGCTGGCGTAGATGTTGCCAACGCCGACAACGATGCGCCCATCCATAATCAGGGTCTTTACCGGCTGTCGCCGGCCACGGGAGGCGGCAAACAAGGTGTCGCCATTAAAGTCTTCAGACAGAGGCTCCGAGCCCAGGTGCGCCAGCAAATCGTGGGCCTCGGGGTCGGCACCGGTCCACAGCAGTGCGCCAAAGCGGCGCGGGTCGTGATAGCGCAGGTGCAGGCCACTATCCAGAACCCAGTCGATATGATCGTGCTTGCGCACCTCGGTCCCCGCTTCCACTAAACGCAGGCTGCCGGACATACCCAGATGCCAGATGGCACAACCGCGATCGGTGTGCACCAGCAGGTACTTGGCGCGACGCTGCAGGCGCAGGATGCGTGCGCCGGCGATGTGGCGCTCGAAGTCCGCCTCCACCGGCCAGCGCAGGCTGCGCTGGCGCACCTGCGCCGAGCGCACCACGCGCCCCTCGAGGTGGGGCGCCAGGCCACGGCGGGTGGTTTCTACTTCTGGCAGTTCTGGCATATCGACTCTTGCTGTCTGTTCTCGCGCTCTACTCTCGCAGTCTATTTCTGCCCCTATCCTCACGCTTTGCTTTCGCGGCCTTGCTGCAGGACTCTGGCTGGGCGCGCGAGGAGGCACAGCACAGCTCTCTATCTAAACGCCACGAATACACCTGCAAACGACGAATTGCAGGCATAAAAAAACCCGGTAATAACCGGGCTTTTTTATACGCGGGAGGGCAATTACTTGATCTTGCCTTCCTTGTACATCACATGCTTGCGAACAACGGGATCGTACTTTTTGATCTCCATTTTCTCGGGCATGTTGCGCTTGTTCTTGGTGGTAGTGTAGAAGTGCCCAGTGCCAGCACTGGAATTCAGGCGAATTTTATCACGCATTGTCTTGTCTCCGATCTCTCAGCAGGCTTTCGCCAGTTACACTTTTTCGCCGCGGGCGCGCAGCTCGCTCAGCACGGTATCGATGCCTTTCTTATCGATCACGCGCATACCTTTGGCGGAGACACGCAGCTTCACGAAGCGCTTCTCGGACTCAACCCAAAAGCGGTGGCTGTGCAGGTTGGGCACGAAGCGACGCTTGGTGCGGTTTTTGGCGTGGGATACATTATTACCGGTGACCGGGCGCTTACCGGTTACCTGACATACCTTGGACATCTGTTGGCCTCTTCAATACTCTCGTGCCCGCATGACGGGGTGTGCGGGGACATCAATTCGGGATTCTAATCCGGTTCCTGGGCGGCGGCGGAAACTGTTCAGAATCTGGCCCGGCCGCAAAGAGCGGCGTTTTATACCAGAACAGCCCCCGGGGAGCAAGTTTTGTACAGCGATCCGGCCAGTTTGCCGGAATAGGGCTGGCGGAGCGGTGCGGACGGGCGGGCCTGCGGGACACTAAACAAGCGCCCAAGTACCGCCGGCAACAAGCACCCCCGGCCAGCTCCGCGGTGTACGGCTTCGCCCCGCTGCGCTCGCCTCTGCTGCGGCTTACCTCCCGGCTTACCCCCCCCCCGGCTTACTATCTGACTTCCTATCTGACTTACGCCCTGGAGCACTGTTCACACTGTTGCCGAAACCAGGCCCGGACTATACGGGCGCGGACTATAAAAGCCCCCGCTCGGCGAAAGACAGCGCCGCACCCTCGCCCACGATCATATGGTCGAGGACCTTGATATCCACCAGCTCCAGCGCCTGTTTCAGTCGCTCGGTAATCCACAGGTCCGCCTGGCTCGGCTCACTCACTCCAGAGGGGTGGTTGTGGGCCAGAATCACCGCTGCCGCGCCGCGCTGCAGGGCCGCCTGCACCACTTCACGAGGGTAGACGCTGGCGGCATTGAGGGTGCCCTCGAACAGTTCTTCGAACGCCACCACCCGGTGCTGGCTGTCAAGATAGAGACAGCAGAACACCTCACGCCGCCGATGGCGCAGCTGGGCGGCGAGGAAATCCCGCACCGCATCCGGGCTGCAGAGGGCATCCGTGCGCTGCAGGGTCTCCGCCAGGTGCCGGCGCGCCATTTCCAGCACCGCCTGCAGCTGCACATACTTGGCGTCACCCAGCCCTTTGCCGCTGCAGAAGTCGGCCCGTTCGGCCTCTAACAATGGCCGCAGACCGCCGAAGTCCGCCAACAGCTGGCGGGCAAGGTCCACCGCCGACAGTCCCGGCAAACCTGTGCGCAGGAATATCGCCAGCAGCTCCGCATCCGAGAGCGCCGCGGCACCCCGCTGCAGCAGTTTTTCCCGCGGCCTTTCCGATGCCGGCCAGTCCGTAATTGCCATGGTCTCCTCCCTGAGCCCGCTTGCCTGATAACATATGGCGCATCAATGCTAATCTTACCCGTTCTTTTAACTGCGGAAACCGCGCCCATGTCGTGTCTGGCCAATAAACGCATCCTGCTGGGTATCAGCGGCGGCATTGCCGCCTACAAGAGCGCCGACCTGGTACGCCGCCTCAAAGACCGCGGCGCCGAGGTGCGCGTGGTCATGACCGCCGGCGCTCAGGAGTTCATCAGACCGCTGACCTTTCAGGCCCTGTCGGGCAACCCGGTGCACTCTGATCTGCTGGACCCCGCCGCCGAAGCGGCCATGGGGCATATCGAGCTGGCAAAATGGGCCGAACTGATCTTGATCGCTCCCGCCAGCGCCCAGGTACTGGCCAAGCTGGCCGCCGGTATGGCCGATGACCTGCTGAGCACGCTTTGTCTGGCCAGTGAGGCGCCCCTGGCGCTGGCACCGGCGATGAACCAGGCCATGTGGCGTCACCCGGCCACTGCCGCCAATGTGCAAACCCTGCAAAGCCGCGCAGCGCTGATCTGGGGCCCCGCCGAGGGCAGCCAGGCCTGTGGCGATGTGGGCCCCGGCCGCATGCTGGAACCCGAGGCCATCGTGGCCGAGGCCGAATCCCTGTGGCAGTGCGGCACCGACCTGCAGGGCCGGCATTTTGTCATCACTGCCGGCCCCACCCGTGAATCACTGGACCCGGTGCGCTATCTCACCAACCACAGCTCGGGCAAAATGGGCTTTGCCCTGGCCGCGGCGGCGCAGCGGGCGGGTGCGGAAGTCACCCTGATCGCCGGCCCGGTCACCCTGCCGACCCCGGCCTCGGTGAAACGCATCGATGTGGTGGACGCCCGGCAGATGCAGGAGGCCGCCGAGCGGGCCGCAGATCTCTGCGACGTATTCATCGCCGCCGCCGCTGTGGCCGACTTCCGACCGGAGCAGGTGGCACAGGAGAAGATCAAGAAAACCACGGGCAATGACCACGATACCCTGACGCTGGTAAAAAACCCGGATATCGTCGCGGCTATCGCAGCGCGCCGCGAACGACGGCCATTCACCGTCGGCTTTGCCGCGGAAACCGAGAAAGTCCTCGAACACGCCGCCGGCAAACTGGCACGCAAGAAACTGGATATGATTATCGCCAACGATGTCAGCGAGGCGGATAGCGGCTTTAACAGCGAGCACAACCGGGTGACTGTGATTGACCCGAATGGCCGCACCGAATTGCCGCCGTCATTGAAGACGACACTGGCGAAACAGCTGATCGGCATGATCGCCGAGCGGGCGTTTCCACAATAATAACCGTATAAAGCGCAGCTTCTGGATAACTCGTGGCCCCGAAACGCAAACACACCTCACCCTTCCACCGCCAGCTCCTGCTGCCGGCACTGCTCGGCGCCGCCTTCTGGATTGGCGGCGCCACCATTCTCGAGCGCTCGGTGCTCACGCCTTACAATACTGCGTCAATTACCGATGCCGCCGAGAAAAAAGCCCAGGCTGCGGCGGCAGAGCTGAATACCGCTCTGGAGCGGGAAAACCGCCAGCTGCACTCACTTATCCCGGTTGCTGTCAGCCAGCGCGGGTCCGACGCCGCAAATTCCGCAGCTCCTGCCGGCGACATTGCCACCAGCGGGTTTCGCGTGGCCGTGCAGAAAACCTTCGCCGCCGGAACCCCAAGGCGCGCCCAGTACTTTACCCGCGGCGAACTGCAGGTGGGCGCTGGCTCCGCACCGGAGCTCAACTTCGCCCTCATCGACCTGATCAAGCGCACCCTCAATGAGGGACCGCAACCGCTGGAAATCCTGCCGACCGCTGGCGGAAAAGACTGGCAACAGCATCGTGTGTTGATCAGCGGTGAAGACGCCGTATTGGTGTCGCAGCCTTTTTTACAGCTGGAAACCCTTTTAGCGGGCCTTGCCGACAGCGATGGGGAATGGCTGCTGCTGCAGCAGTTTCCCGCCGGACCGGTGCAAACCCTCTGGCGCGCGGGGCAGGGTAGTGGCCCCAGCGGCCAGGCAGCCGTGCCCGGTTCACACCTGCGGCTGGCATTCTCCCCGGACGGCGATTTTGTAAAAGACCACAGTATCGACAGGCGCTGGCTCTTCGGGCTCAGCCTGATCGGCCTGCTGGCGACCCTTGTGGCCCTGGTGAAGTTTATGCCCCGCTCTACCCCCGCACCCTGGGAACGTCAGCGCCCGCGCAGCGCCGGTGCCAAGGAGAGCCGCTACGTTCAGCTCGATCCCGAACCCGATTTCGACGATCCAGCCGAGCCCGCTTACGATTACGGCTACGACCACAGCCCAGCCGCGACCTTTGAGCCTATGTCGATCACGCCGCCGGCCGATATGAGTTTAGCGCCGGGTATCGAACCCACCACCGGTGATTCGCCATCCCCGCAGGAACAGATGCGGGATCAGCTGCGCAGCCAGGTGACCGCGGACATGGATTTTCCCGCAGGGGTGTTTCGCGCTTACGATATTCGCGGCTACGCCGAAACGGAGATCAACGAACCCTTCGCCTACCAGCTCGGGCGCGCCCTTGGCACCATGGCGCGGCAGGCCGGCGAAGAATTGCTGATGGTGGCCCGCGACGGCCGCAACAGCAGCGCGCTGCTGAGCCGCTGTCTGGTGGAAGGCATCCTCGACACTGGCTGCAACGCCGTCGACCTGGGACTCGCGCCCTCGCCGCTGCTGTATTTCGCCTGTGCCCGCGGCAACAATACCAGCAGTGGTGTCGTCGTCACCGCCAGTCACAATCCGGCCGAGTACAACGGCTTCAAGATCGTCTTGAAAGGCCACCCCCTCGCCGAGGACGAACTGCAGAAACTGCGCAGCCTGATGAAGATCGGGCCTTTTGACAGCGGTCAGGGCAGCTACCGCGAACAGGACATCCGCGAGCACTATATCGAGGAAATATTCCACGATGTGGCGCTGGCGGGTCAGCCCCGCCTCGTGATCGATGCCGGCAACGGCGCCACCGCCAACCTGGCCCCACAGCTGTTTGAGGGACTGGGCTGTGTTGTCACCCCGCTGTTCTGCGAGGTGGATGGCAATTTCCCCAACCACTCGCCGGACCCGTCGCGCCCGGAAAACCTGCAGGCGCTGATCGACAAGGTGGCCGAGAGCGGCGCAGACCTGGGCATTGCCCTGGATGGCGATGGCGACCGGGTAACACTGGTTTCCAGCAGCGGCCGTATCGCCTGGGCCGACCAGCTGGTGATGCTGCTCGCCCGCGACATACTGACGCGCAATCCCGGCGAGACTGTTGTCTTCGATGTGAAGTGCAGCCGCGCGCTCGGCGAGCTGGTCAAGCAGTATGGCGGGCGCCCGCTGATGTGGAAAACCGGCCATGCCCCCATGAAGAGCAAGATGCTGGAGACCGGCGCCATTCTCGGCGGCGAGCTTTCCGGTCACATCTTTATCAAGGATCGCTGGTTCGGTTTTGACGATGGCATGTATGCCGCCGCGCGCATTCTCGAGATCATGGCCCTGCGCGAGCAGAGCCTGGATGCGCTGCTGGACTCGCTGCCGCAGATGTTCAACACCCCCGAGGTTCTGTTGCCGGTGCCCGAGCAGGAAAAGTTCGCCCTGATACAGGCCCTGAAAGAGCGGGGCCAGTTCCCCGCTGCCAACGTCAACAGCATCGACGGCTTGCGGGTCGAATTCGCCGATGGCTGGGGGCTGATCCGCGCCTCCAATACCGGCGCCGCGCTGACACTGCGCTTCGAGGCCGAAACCGAGCAGGCCCTGCAGCGCATCTTCAATGAGATGCGCGGTCAGCTGGCTGCCGTTGCCCCGCAGCTGTCACTGCCCGACCTCTAACAACCGCGCCGGTTTCCCAGAACCCGGCCAATCGATCACTGGATAGGAAAGTCCGACCATGTCACTGGATCACAAATCCGCCCTGCGCGTTGCCCATGTACTCAACGAGGCGCTGCCCTATATTCAGCGTTTCACCAACAAGACCGTGGTGGTCAAGTTCGGCGGCAACGCCATGGTGGACGAGGCGCTGCAGAACAGCTTTGCCCGCGACATCATCCTGATGAAGCTCGTGGGCATGAACCCCGTCGTGGTCCACGGCGGCGGGCCGCAGATCGGCGACCTGCTGGGCAAGCTCAATATCGAATCCCGTTTTGTCGACGGTATGCGGGTCACCGATAGTGAAACCATGGATGTGGTGGAGATGGTGCTCGGCGGCACCGTCAACAAGCAGATCGTCAACCTGATCAACAAAAACGGGGGCCGCGCCGTCGGCGTCACCGGCAAGGACGGCCTGCTGCTGCGCGCGAAAAAACTGCAGATGCAAAGCGAAGCCGCCGGCCTGCACGCCTCCGAGATCATCGATATCGGTCATGTGGGCGAAGTGGAGCACGTGGATACCGCGGTGATCGATATGCTCCTGCACGGTGACTTTATCCCGGTTATCGCGCCGATTGGCGTCGGCGAGGATGGCGCCTCCTACAACATCAACGCCGACCTGGTGGCCGGCAAGATCGCCGAGTACCTGCACGCGGAAAAGCTCATGCTGCTCACCAACGTGGCGGGCCTGCAGGACAAGCAGGGCAAGGTGCTCACCGGCCTGACCACCCTGCAGGTGGATGGCCTGATCGCCGACGGCACCATTTACGGCGGTATGCTGCCGAAAATCTCCTGCGCCCTCGATGCAGTGAAGGCCGGGGTCACTTCCGCCCATATCATCGATGGCCGGGTGCCCCACGCGGTACTGCTGGAAATTTTCACCGATAGCGGCGTCGGCACCCTGATCACCGACAATGGCCAGAGAGCCACGCAGGCGGCAAGCGAGTAATTGAAGCGGCGCCGGCGAATCGTTAGGATTCCCGCGCCCGCCCTGCAATTTGCGCGGGGCGATAACAAGAAACGATGTTCCCGGCATTACCGGGTGAAAGGCAGTCAATGAGCAGCGAAAAAATCAACCGGCGCCAACAGATACTGCAGGCCCTCGCCCATATGCTGGAAGCGAGCCCCGGCGGCCGCATCACCACCGCGGCACTGGCCAAGGAGGTGGGCTTCTCGGAAGCGGCTCTCTACCGCCACTTTCCCAGCAAATCGAAGATGTTCGAGGGACTGATCGAGTTTATCGAAGAGACCATCTTCAGCCGGGTCACGCTGATCCTGCAGGATGAGCCTTCGGCGTTGGCGCGCTGCCAGAAAATCCTGCATCTGCTGCTGGCCTTCTGCGAGCGCAATCCCGGCATTACCCGGCTGCTGACCGGCGATGCCCTCACCGGTGAAACCGAGCGGCTGCACGGCCGTATCCTGCAGTTCTTTGACCGCCTGGAAACTCAGCTCAAGCAAATCCTGCGGGAGGCGGAACTGCGCGAGCAACTGCGCCCGGCGATCCCCCTGGGCAGCGCCGCCAACCTGCTGCTGGCCAGCGCCGAGGGGCGCATCGTGCAATACGTGCGCAGCGGCTTCAAGCGCAAGCCAACCGATCACTGGGCCGAACAGTGGCCGGTGCTCGTAGCTGGGTTCTTCCGTGAACCGGCGGCCCTGGCGAGGTAGAAATAGGGTGGTAGAAATAGGGTAAAGGCCCCGATCAGGGCGGAGTGTTATCCGCAGAACTGGATAGCAAAGCAAGGCCGCTGAAAACGGCCGCTGCGAGACACACTGAGCGCTGGCCGATTACTGACTGGCCAGCAGGGTAAAGCGCTCGGCCGCGTGGGCAAATTCCTGCTTGATGCGAGCCGCTTCCTCCTGGCGATGCGCAATTCGCTGCTTCAGCACCTTCACTTCCTCACGCAAATTGGTGATTCGCGCCACCAGATCCGGCGGCACCTGGTCGCCGTTGCGCTCAATACTGGCCGCATCCGCTTCCGCCTGCTCAATCTGCCGCACAATACTGGAGAGGTTGGAGCGCAACAGCGCCATGTCCTGCTCCGCGGTGGCCAGTTTGCGCTCCAGGGCGTTTTCGATATCGGCCAGGCTGCTGTAGCGACGCAACAGCTCCGCATCCTCTAAGCGCTGGGCCGCCTGTCGCCGCTTGCGCGCCACCTCCTCTTCAGTCAACTGTGGCGGCACCACCTCCAGCACCCGACCGGATCGGTTCAGAACCTCATAGCCGCCGGGTACAAAGCGTGGCGGCACCACATTGTCGAGAACCGGCACGCCATGTTCATTGGTGTATCGAAACAGCACATCACCTTTGCCCGGCAGGGTGTCGCTCCCCTGAGCAACAGCGCCGACAGCCAATACCGCGAGCCATCCGGCGAGAATAGAGTGGATGATCTTCATCGCGCTTCTCACTGGTTATTGTTGTTTTATAGGCAGAGCGGAAACAGGTTAGTGCGCTAGGATTGCGCCTCTACCCCATAGCGCTGCCGGTATTCGACAATCTTTGCAAGAGTCTCCCGCTCCTGGGGAGCCTCCTCAAGGTAACTGATAATGTCGTCCAACTGCACGATGGAAACCACCGGAACACCGTACTCGCTTTCCACCTGCTGAATGGCGGACAGCCGGGTCTCCTCGGTGGCCCGCTCCTGACGATTCAGGCCGATGACGACGCCAGCCGCCTCCGCGCCCTCGGCGCGGATAATCTCCATCACTTCGCGCACGGCGGTGCCCGCGGTAATCACATCGTCGATAATCAATACCTTGCCTTCCAGCGGTGCACCCACTAAGGTGCCGCCTTCTCCGTGACCCTTGGCCTCTTTGCGGTTATAACAGAAGGGCTTGTCCACGCCTTTCTGTGCCAGCGCCACGGCAGTCACCGCTCCGAGCGGGATGCCCTTGTAGGCTGGCCCGAAGATGACATCGAATTCCACGCCCGAGGCCAGGATCGCCTCGGCATAAGCCTGCCCCAGTGCCGCCAGTGCGGCACCGGAATGGAAACGGCCGGCATTGAAAAAATAAGGGCTGCGACGACCCGACTTCAGTGTGAACTCACCGAAACACAACACCTGATGATTCAGGGCCAATTGGATAAAATCGCGCTGATACTGCTGCATGGAAATTTGTGAACTATTAGCTATGGTGAATGAATACCTCCGCACAGAAATCCGTGGGAGGGGGGTTGCACATATAATGTTACTAATGATACACAGTCCGCTGGTAAGGGGCTAATAAATGCGAATTGTGAGTCTGTCGGTTGACGGCATTCATCAGGCTGCTCAACGCGGCCTCTATGACTGGCTGGCGGAGCAGGACGCAGACATCATCTGCCTGCAGGACTTGCGCTCTCTGGAGCCGGAGCTGGATCACCCGGTTTTTCACCCCGACGGCTATTACAGCTACTTTTTCGACTCGGGCACGCCGCATGAGAATGGTGTGGCTATCTATACCCGCAGCCAACCCAAAGCCATCATCTTCGGTATGGGCTTCGCCAATGGCGAGGACATGTACGGGCGCTACCTGCAGGCGGACTTTGAGCGCCTCAGCGTGGGCTCACTGCTGGCCCCGGTGGCGGTGGATGAGGCCTCGCTGGAAAAGAAGGTGCAGTTTTTTGAAGATATGCAGGCGCACCTGATCAAGATCAGCCGCAAGCGTCGCGACTTTATCTTCTGCGGCAACTGGAGCATGGCCCACCGCCGAGCCGATGTGGAAAACTGGCAGGACCATCAGGATACCCCCGGCTTTATGCGCCACGAGCAGCGCTGGCTGGATCAGCTGTTCAATGAAATAGGCTACGTGGACGCCTTCCGCAAAGTGGTGAAGGATGCCGACGAATTCAGCTGGTGGCCCAGCGGCACCATAGGCGAGGGGGACGGATGGCGGACCGATATGCAGGTGGTTTCCGCCACCCTGAAAAACCGCATCGAGTACGGCGCCATTAACAAGAATGTGGCTTTCTCCAGCCATCTCCCGCTTATCATGGATTACGATCTGGAGATCTGAGCGGCACTTACAACAAACCTCAGGCGGGCATCATCGCCCGCCCGGCATCCCAGAGACCGCCCTCCCAGCATCTGCTCTCCGCTAGCCTTCCCCAAGCGCCTTGCGCTGCAGTTCGATCAGCTCATTAATGCCGGACTTGCCCAGTGCCAGCATCTGCGCGAACTGCTTCTCAGTAAAGGGCGCGCCCTCCGCCGTACCCTGCACCTCAATCATGCCACCGTCGGCAGCCATCACCAGATTCATATCCGTATCGGCGCGGCTGTCCTCCGGGTAATCCAGGTCCAGCACCGCCTCGCCCGCATAAATACCCACGGAAACCGCCGCCACCATATTTTTCAGCGGGTCAGTGGTAATCAGCTTCTGCCGCTGCATAAACCTCAGGGCATCCACCAGCGCCACACAGGCACCGGTGATCGCCGCCGTGCGGGTGCCGCCATCGGCCTGCAGGACATCGCAATCGAGCGTGATCTGGTTTTCCCCCAGCAGCTCCAGATCCACCGCCGCGCGCAGCGAACGGCCGATCAGGCGCTGGATCTCCACCGTGCGCCCTCCCTGCTTGCCGCGGGCGGCTTCCCGGGCCATCCGCGAGCCCGTGGAGCGGGGCAGCATGCCGTATTCCGCCGTAATCCAACCGCGCCCCTGCCCGCGCAGGAAGCGCGGCACCTCATCGGCGACGGAGGCGGTACAGAGCACCTTGGTATCCCCAAATTCCACCAGCACCGAGCCCTCTGCATGGCGGGTGTAATTGCGGGTAAGGCGCACGGGGCGCAGTTGCTCTGGTTTGCGGCCGCTGGGACGCTGCATGCATTCACCTCTGAAATTTTCGTTTAAAGGCCGACAGTATAACCCCACAGCCGCTACGCCCGGACTCCGCCAGCCCTGTGCTATTATGCCCGGCCAGCTATCTCCAGCCGCAGGACGAGAAATATGGCCAGTAAAACTGTGCGCAGCATGACAGCTTTTGGCCGCGCCGAATCCCCCTTCGATACCGGTATCGCCACCTGGGAACTGCGCTCGGTCAATCACCGCTACCTGGAACCCCATTTCCGTCTGCCAGAAGCCGCCAGACCCCTGGAAAGCCAGCTGCGCGAACGGCTGCGCAAGCAGCTCGCCCGCGGCAAACTGGAACTGAACCTGTCCCTTAAAAGCAACCCCGGGGAAAAAGCCTCCCTGCAGGTCGATGAAGCCCTGGCCCACGCCGTTGCCGATGCCGCCAAACGGGTATCTTCAGGCGCTGACGTGCTGCCTCTGAATCCACTGCAGCTGCTGCAATGGCCCGGTGTTATCGCCGAACCCGAGACCGATACCGAAGCCCAGTCCAAAGCCATCCTTGCCGCGTTTGACGCCGCACTGACGCAACTCAGCGACAACCGAGCCCGCGAAGGTGCCGAGCTGCGGCGCTTTATCGAACAGCGCCTCGACGCCATCAGCGCGCAGGTTGCCAGCGTAAGACAGCTGCTGCCGCAGATTCTGGAGGCACAGCGGGAGAAACTGCGCAGCCGCCTGCAGGAGCTGCTCAGCGAGCTGGACCCGGATCGGGTCGAACAGGAAATCGTCCTGCTGGCACAGAAAGCGGATGTGGATGAAGAACTGGACCGCCTCGACGCCCACGTCACCGAAGCCCGCCGGGTACTCAGCGGCGGTGGTCCCATCGGCCGCCGCCTCGATTTCCTGATGCAGGAATTCAACCGCGAAGCCAACACCCTGTCATCCAAGTCCGTGGTTACCGACACCACCCAGGCGGCCGTGGAACTCAAGGTGTTGATCGAACAGATGCGCGAGCAGGTGCAGAATATCGAGTGAGGTTTCAGAGCGGACTATTCTCGTGAATCTACATCCAAGCCAAAGTGCTGAGTGTCCCCATTACCTTACTTATTTACCTGCTGTCACATTCTCAACAGCTACGCAGCCTTCTAATAAAAAGACACTAGGTGAGCCAGTGCTCACTCAAGTTTCGCAATGTTACTCAGAGGCTAGTTTTTATTTTTATATTACGCTAGCCAAAATCACGCCGCTTTCAACATCACTTGATATTAAGACCTTATTTTTGATTTAAGTTATTGAAGATCTTTAAAAAGTGCATCGGGTAATTATTCTCGTATTGCATTCACTACCACAGAGGTTTAATAATCGACCCCATCGCGTCATAATGCCTCAAGGCTTGCTTAGACAATGAGTCCGTTAAGCTTCAGGTGAAGGTTACTGCCTACGAAGTGTAACCAAAGAACACAATGGAATAAAAAATGAACAGAAAGGTATTGTTAAGCACTCTTGTTGCAGCTTCACTTCTCTCCGGGTGTGCTACGGGCTTGAACTCCATACAAAAACGCGAGTATGAGGCCTTTAAACATGATGGCGTGCTTGTAAAAGAGAAGGAGCCTGTTGTTGGTGCACTACTGGGTATATTGCCCGGCGGAGGTTCTTTTTATGCAGGGGAAGCCGGCTTAGGACTCGCAAATCTTATGTTCTGGCCAATGTCCGTTTTATGGGATCCCGTTAGTGGTTACAATGGCTCTGTTGCTATCAACTACGACATCACAAAATTAAAATTGAGAAAAGAAAAAGAAAAAGAAATAAACGCTCTCGATGAGAAGCTTGCTTTGGAGCAGCTCACGCAAAAAGAGTATATTCTTGCAAAAAGAGAAATTGAACAAAAATATAGTTACGAATAAGCTGTAGTAGTTCAGACTTGATCTGACAGTTACCGGTTTTTCAGAAGGTGCTCTGTCAGGTCAGGTTCAGTTTACGAACTTTTCCATCCAGATTTTTTGCCATCATCGAGTGTCTGCATCGGTGTACGGCCGCAGCACTTCTTGCCTTGGTGCGTGCGCTCATTATTGTAATACGCCAGCCATTCGTCCAGATCTTCCTGCAGTTCCTCGACTGACCCG
>NZ_BAABRT010000022.1:0-65013 GCF_039545115.1 Microbulbifer aestuariivivens
CTATCGCGGTTTGGCGAAGAATACGAATCGACTGTATCTGCTAGCGGGCTTTACCAATCTGCTGCGGGCAGATTCATATAGGACGACATAACGGGATAACTCCGTCTGGAGTTTGCTGAAAAGCAAAAACCGGACGGAAAACAGAGGAATACACAGGGGGTTTCCACCCCAGAAGCCAATAAATAGAGGCTTCGGAAAGCGGCGTGGAAATTCATGAGTTGTTCAGAGCTTCCCTAGAAATTCACACCCCGCTAATAGACTTACTAAAAGAGTCATCTGAAGATCGTTCATCCACTGTCAGGCGTGTTTCAGCAGAAATTCTCACAAGAGAAATGGACAATCTAGGTATAAAAGCCAGAGTTTTTGCTGAACGTTTTGCTTCAGATAACTCACACGCCGTATCTGAACGGGGTGATTTTGCCTTAAGGCAATTAAATGAGACAGAGAGTGCCAATGCCTCTTAGCAAGCGCATGTTGTCGGACTGGGGTTCTACCCCTCTACACTGGATTACAAAATTCCAGCAGAGTATGAGCGCAAATGCGCATAGTTAGAGTGTCGACTTTTTGTGGGTAAGACCAGCAACCAAAGAAGGAACAGATATGAATGAGAATAGATTTGTAATAGCTGCATTAATTGTAACTTCAATATTTCTACTATCTGAGCCCGCCTTTGCTGGGCCTGGAGGAAAAATCGCAAGCGCTGCTTTCGAAACATTTTGGGGTCGGATTGCTCTCGGGTCATTGACGATAATTTTTCTTCCTTTGATCACATACATTCTGCTACGTGAAAAGCTATCCGAGCGAAGAGCTCGGAAAGATCTACGCTTTATGGCTGCGCATTGTTCACAATTTGAGTGGTTAAAAATACAAGAAAGAGTAAAAGACTGCTTTTTTCGTGTTCACTCAGGCTGGGAGGATGAAGACCTGTCTGGTGTTAAAGAGTGGATGACAGACTGGTATTGGCAAAATCAACAGTTGGCGCATCTAGAAAGATGGAAAAAAGAAGGTTTAAAGAACATATGTGATGTGAAGAAAATAACTAATATCAAACCTCTGCTCTTTGTGCATAGGAACCATGGCCAAGAACATGAAGATTCGATGGTTGTTATTTCAATTGAAGCGAAGATGAAGGACTATCTAGAAGATCTAAGGTCTGGGAAGGTTGTTGAGGGAAGTAAACGATACAAAGAAGTGGGAACGATCTGGTCTCTGACTATGAGCAATGGCCAGTGGAAAGTTTCAGATATAGAAGAAGGTAGCATGTCTCTAGCTTATGCAAAGCTTGTTAAGGATTTGCCAGATATAGAGACCACAGTAGTTTCAGATTTGAGAGCCTAACAAAGTTCTGCTAGGGACAAATGATCTTCCCCCGCTTTGACGGACACCAAAGTCAAACAGAGGCGGCATCTAATTCCCAAGCACTACAATCCCCCGGGGGCATGACTGCACTTGCGAGACGAGCTATCTCCAGCTTGAAGTCGCGATTGAAGCATTATAACGGCCGACTCAATGGACATCTCTGTCTCGAACAGCGACTTCACCACCCAAACTGCTGTCTGGGATTAGTAGTCCACCACAAGGCGTACAGCAGGTATCTTCGGGGCGGGCTGTGATAGGCATTGCGCCCAAGTATCGGCGGAACGACAGCCCACGCCTCGGGGGCGCGGGCTAATCAGGAGAGGGAAATCAGAGGGCTGCGGTGGCCTGAACCGAGACTGCGCGCAGGGCCGCCATGTCTTTGAGCCAGACGATATCGGCTGGGGCCACTTGCGTGCCGGTGGCGCCGGACAGGGCCGCGCTCAGTTTCTGCAGTTGCTCAGCCTGAGCGGCCTTTTCTTCCAGCGGCAGCTCCACCCACAATTGCCCATCCTGATCGATCACGGTGCGGCTGTCGTTTTCGCCCACCGCACTCAGGTGGCGGTCGATGGCGGAGGAGCCTCCGGCGGGCAGGTAGATAGTGCCATTGGTGAAGTCCACCGCGAAGGCGACGATACCCGGCAGCACGCCGAACAGCAGCGCGGCGCCATCGAGAATCACAACCACGGGATCGATGCGCCCGCCGCTCTGCCCCTGACGCTCGGGGTAGAGGAAGTAACCGCAGGCGGTCAGGTTGACGGCGAAGGCGAGCAGGCAACTTGCGGCGATGCCGCGTTTCACTTTCTTATGCATTTCTGTGATCTCTCTTGTGTGATCTTCGGTAGTCTTTCTTCTGTGGTCTCTCTGCCGAGGGTATCGGCCGGGCTGCCCTGGCGGTGGGATAACGGCCCGTTTAGGGGTGCCCGGAGATTGCCCCAAGCTTACCGAAAGGCTGGCCATGCGGAAAGTGGCGCCAGCCCGGCCTGTGGGGTACAGGTCGCAAAGCGATAAGGAAACGATCTGTGTCGCGCTGGGCTGTGTTGTGCTCCCCAATGTCTGCACTGGAAGACAGGGTTGAGAACTTGACCACTCCAGCGCCAATTATCCCTCTTGCAGCCTGCAGCCACCTCGCGCTGGCTAAACTTTAATCAGCACCAGCTGCGGTATGTCAGGGAGCAGTAACCGATTTCTGACAGTGCGGGATCGTGCGCTTGTGATCTGGCCAAGGCAGTTAAGTAGTCGTCAGGGTTTCACCACCGGAAATTCGAAGGAGCAGTAGTCGCAGCAGGTGCCGCCAGGGATTGGCTAAGAGGCACGGTATCGTTCGCGGTACCGTGCTTTTTATTGCCTGCCGCCTGCGCCTCAAGGCGCATCAGCAAGACGCATCAGCAAGGCGCCATCAGCAAGGCGCCACTGGCAAGGCAACAGCAGCCCTGCAAAAAGCCTTCGCTTGCCTGTATCCTTGCCCGATTGATCGAACGGGAGTCCCCCTTAATGCATATCAGCAGCGCTTTTGACAGCGGCAATATCGAGGTCGTGAACGCCGACAGCCATCCTGTGGAGCTGGCCATCCGACGCGACAACAATTCCGATTTTTACCAGTGGTTCCATTTCCGACTCGAGGGTGAGGCGGGCAGCCAGTATCCGCTGCGCATCGTCAATGCCGGCAAGGCCGCCTATCCGCAAGGCTGGCAGAATTACCGCGTCTGCGCCTCCTACGACCGCCAGAACTGGTTCCGCATCGGCGCCGAGTACGATGGCGAAGTGCTGGATTTCACCGTCGAGCTGGAGCAGCCGAGCATTTACCTGGCCTATTTCGCCCCCTTCTCCTGGGAGCGCCACCTGGACCTGATCGGCTGGGCCCAGGGCAGTGAGCAGGTCGATGTGGAAACCCTGGGGCAGACCCTGGACGGCCGCGACATGACTCTGCTCACTATCGGCAATGCAGAGACCGCCAAGCACCGCGTGTGGATGATTGCTCGCCAGCACCCCGGCGAGACCATGGCCGAGTGGTTTGTGGAGGGCTTTCTGGAAGCACTGCTGGACGCGGCCAACCCGTCCGCCCGCGCATTGCTGCAGGACACCGTCTTCCATGTGGTGCCCAACATGAACCCCGACGGCAGTGTGCGCGGCCACCTGCGCACCAATGCGGCCGGAGCAAACCTCAACCGCGAGTGGCTGGAGCCCAGCATGGAGCGCAGCCCCGAGGTCTATCTGGTGCGCCAGAAGATGCTGGAGCTGGGCGGCGATATCTTCCTGGATATTCACGGCGACGAGGCCCTGCCCTTCAACTTTGTGGCCGGCAGCGAAGGAGTGCCCGGCTACGACGAGCGCCATGCGATGCTGGAGAAAACCTTCAAACAAGCCTTTGTGGCGGCGAGCCCCGACTTCCAGACCGAGCGCGGCTATGACCTCGACAAGCCCGGCGAGGCCAATATGACCGTTGGCACCAACTGGTGTGGCCACCAGTTCCGCACCCTGGCGCTCACCCTGGAAATGCCCTTCAAGGACAATGACAACCTGCCGGACCCCGTCGAAGGCTGGTCGCCGGCACGCTGCCAGCAACTCGCCCGGGACATTCTGTTCCCGATCCGGGAGACTTTGAAAGTCCTGTGATCGGCAGGGCCCGCAGGCCCAGAGCGATGCAGGCTTATATTCAGGCCATATAAGAAGGCTACTACAGGCAGCAGCGGGGGCTGCTGCCAGATACCATCCAAATAAACAGATCCTCTGCCAGCGGGCGGATATTCAGCACAGAATCGTTCGGTCGCAACCACTCTTTTTGATAAGTTATCCGCTGATAAAGAAGATTAGTGGTAAAGCTCATGGAAATTTCCCCCTTTTGGCGCGGACTCGGCCTGACCGCGGCCATCGCCAGCCTTAGCGCCTGCGGCAAAGACGCCCCAGCCCCCGCAGATGCGGCCTCTGCCGACAGCCAGATTCAGGTCATGGCAGATGAACTGCACCAGCACATCGCCGTACTGGCCTCCGATGAATTCCTGGGCCGCGCCCCGGCCACCGCTGGCGAAGAGCTTACCGTCAACTATCTGGCCGAACAGTTCGCGGCCCTGGGGCTGGAACCCGGTGCCAGCGATGCCGACGGCGAACCCAGCTGGTTCCAGAGCGTGCCGGTGGTGGAGATGCAGATCCAGTCCACACCCCTGACCATCTCCGGCAAGGGTTTCGAGCAGGCGCTGCAGCCCCTCGGCGACATGGTAGCCTTCACCCAGCGCCAGACCCCCTCCTCTGCCATTGAAGACAGTGAATTGGTGTTCGTGGGCTACGGTATCGTGGCGCCGGAGAACGACTGGAACGATTACGCCGGCGTGGATATGACAGGCAAAACCGCCGTCATCCTCGTCAACGACCCGGGCTATGCCACTCAGGACGATAACCTCTTCAACGGCAATGCCATGACCTACTACGGCCGCTGGAGCTACAAGTTTGAAGAGGCTGCCCGCCAGGGCGCCGCCGGTGCCATCATCATTCACGAGACCGGCGCCGCCGGCTATCCGTGGGAAGTGGTCAGCGGCAGCTGGTCCGGCGCTCAGATCAGCCTTGCGGCGGCAGACAAGAATGCCGACCGCGTAGCGGTGGAATCGTGGATCACCCAGGACGCCGCCCGCACACTGTTCGAAGCCGCCGGCCTGGATATGGACAGCGAAGTCGCCGCCGCCCACCAGCGCGGTTTCAAGCCCAAGGCGCTGGGCCTCACCGCCAGCGTGGCGCTGGAGAACAGCCTGCGCACTTCCGACTCCCGCAACGTGGTCGCCAAGCTGGCGGGCAAGAAATACCCCGAGGAAGCGGTGATCTACACCGCGCACTGGGACCACCTCGGCGCCCATGACCATTCCGATGGCAACGCCCAGGGCGAAGACCATATCTTCAATGGCGCTGTCGACAATGCCACCGGCACCGCCGGCCTGATCGCCATCGCCCGTCAGGCTATGGCACTGGGCGAGCGGCCAGACCGCTCCCTGCTGTTCGTCGCCGTCACCGCCGAGGAATCCGGCCTGCTCGGTTCCAAGTACTATGCCGCCAACCCGGTCGTGCCACTGGAGAAGACCGTTGCCGGCATCAACTTTGACGCCCTCGGGGTACTCGGCCCCATGCGCGATGTGGTTGTTGTGGGCTACGGCAACAGTGAACTGGAACCCATGCTGGAGACCGCCGCCAAGGGCCAGGAACGCTATCTGGCACCGGAGGAGCACCCCGAGCGCGGCTATTTCTACCGCTCAGATCATTTCAGCCTGGCGAAAAAAGGCGTGCCGATGCTGTACTTCAAGTCCGGCACCGACTCCATCGATAAAGACCGCGAGTGGGTTCGCGCCAAGGGACAGGAATACCTCGCCAACGCCTACCACAAGCCCGCCGACGAATATGATCCGGAGTGGAATCTGGAGGGCACGGCCATGGACCTGCAACTGGGGCTGGAGCTGGGCCTGAAGCTCGCCAACAGCCGCGACTGGCCCAACTGGTATCCGGGCAACGAGTTCCGCGCAGCCCGCGATGCGAGCGCCGAAGCCCGCCAATAACGGCTCTGTTCCCCATAAAAAAACCCGGCGTTGCCGGGTTTTTTTTAAGTTCGCACCGCACAACTCCAGGCTGAGGAATTCTTGTCTCGCAGCCGACTTCCCCCCGCCCTCTCGCCAATTCCTGCCCTTATCTACCGTCTGCCATTTTGCTGTTGCTGGAAAATTTCCATGAGTGGGCTTGCTCGACTGTTTTCTTCCTGCTCACTTCTGGCTATTTCCTTCTGACGACTTCCAGCTCTTCATGTCTTTTACAAAACCGGAGCGGCTCGGTGGTGTTCATTGAGCGCGAATACAGCATGGGGATTACTGGCGACAGGAGCAAAAGCCTAGAGTGTCTGCCTAGAGTCTCTGCCCCGACCGTTGTCCGCCTTTCAACTTCCCTCCGCTTGTCGACCTCTATCCGCTTTCGACCAATATCCATTTCTCGATCTCTATCGGGTTCAACCAGCATCCGTTCGCGGACCTTTCGCGGTCAGCACCCGTCGCCGGCCTTGATCGGCCCGCTGAAACTTTGCAATCGCGCCCAAAAGCCCGCCAGCAGAAAATGACACACATAAAAAAACCCGCTGTTGGCAGCGGGTTTTTTTGACACGGATAAAACGCTTTTATCAGGCGTTTTCCAGCGCCTCGATCTTTTTCAATTCCTCGTCGCGCAGTTCCCGACGCAGAATCTTGCCGACATTGGTCTTCGGCAGGTCGTCACGGAATTCCACCTGCTTCGGCACCTTGTAAGCGGTCAGGTTGTCGCGGCAATAAGCGATCAGTTCCTCTTCTGTCAGGGCATCGTCGGCCTTCACCACGAAGATTTTCACGATCTCGCCACTCTTCTCATCGGGAATACCAATGGCCGCCGCTTCGGTCACTTTGTCGTGGGCGCTGACCACGTCTTCGATCTCGTTCGGGTAGACGTTGAAGCCGGACACGATGATCATGTCTTTCTTGCGATCGACAATCTTGATGTAACCGTCGTCCTGGATCACTGCCATGTCGCCGGTGCGCAGCCAACCTTCGCTGTCGATGGTTTCAGCGGTGGCTTCTTCACGCTGCCAGTAACCCTTCATCACCTGCGGGCCGCGAACGCACAGCTCGCCGGGGGTGTTGTTGGGCAGGTCGTTGCCGTTCTCGTCGATCACCTTGACTTCGGTGGCCGGCACCGGCTTGCCCACGGTACCCAACTGCACCGCTTCTGCGGGGTTGAGGGATACTACCGGGGAGGTTTCGGTCATGCCGTACCCTTCGGTCACTACACAGCCGGTCATTTCTTCCCAGCGCTTGGCGGTATCGCGGGTGAGCGCCATGCCACCGGAAGCGGTGGTATGCAGACGGCTGAAATCCAGCTCGGCGAAATCCGGATTGCGCATCAGGCCATTGAACAGGGTGTTGAGGCCGACAAAACCGGTAAAACGCAGCCCTTTGAGGGTCTTCACGAAAGCCGGAATATCGCGCGGGTTCGGGATCAGTACCGAGTGGTTTCCGGTTGAGAACAGGGACATGCAGTGAATGGTAAAGGCGTAAATGTGGTAGAGCGGCAGCGGCGCGATGTAGGTTTCCTCGCCCTCTTTGATGGACTCTCCGAGCGCTTCCCGTACCTGTTCCATGTTGGCAACCAGGTTGCGGTTGGTGAGCATGGCGCCTTTGGCGACCCCGGTGGTGCCACCGGTGTACTGCAACACTGCGATATCTTCCGGGGTGCGCTTGACGTCGCTGTGGGGCTGCTTGCCGCCCAGGTTCATGGCATCGCGGAAGTTCACCTGGTTGCCGAAGGAAAACTCCGGCACCATTTTTTTGACGTACTTGGCCACGCTGTTGATCAGGGTACGCTTGATCGGGCTGTGCAGGTCGGCGATCTCGCTGACAATCACCTGCTCCACGCCGGTCTCTTCAATCACCTGGGAGGCGGTATCGGCAATATTTGCCAGCACCACCAGCGCCTTGGCCCCGGAATCGTTGAGCTGGTGCTTCAGCTCGCGACGGGTGTACAGCGGGTTGGTGTTGACCACCACCAGACCGGCGCGCAGGGCACCGAATACCACAACCGGATATTGCAGCACGTTCGGCAGCTGCACGGCGATGCGATCGCCGGGCTTGAGGCTGGTGTGGTTCTGTAAGTAGGAAGCAAAGCGGCCGCTCAGCTTGTCGATATCGGAGATGGACAGGGTATGCCCCAGACAGGTAAATGCGGGCCTGTCACCGAACTTGGCGCAGGCGTCGGAAAATACGTCAATGATGCTGCGGTCGAGGTCCAAATTTCTTCTCCCGGTCCTGTTGTTGTTTTCTCTCAGTCCGTTTATAGCCGACTTACGGCGTTACGGATCGGTTAATTATTGTCTATACGTGCCCCGGCGGTGAATTAATTGCCTCGCCGGGGTTTATCGCCCCAAATACCGCTTCTGCGGCGGGGTTTTTATCCTCCCTCGCGGGCTTTTCACCCTGGGGAATTTGAGGCTCAGGCAGCCGGAAAAAGGTCTGCCAGTGCCGCGGCCAGATCCCGGTCTCCGCTATAGCAGAGATCGCCGAGTAGGAACGCGTGCCGCGCGCTCAGCGTGCCAGCCAATATCGCCTGCAGAGTGCGCTCGGACATCTCCAGAACCAGTTGCGGCGCTTTGGCCTGACCGAACTCTGAAGTGACTGCCAAGTCCTCACCGAGTGGGGGCAGCGCGACGTAAAAGTCGCTGGCATCCGGAAGCCGGAACTGTACCCGAGTGAGTGGGTGCAAACAAGAGAGCCTTTGAAGGCGCTCAATAACGGCGGCCGGCAACTGCATAATGCGGTCCTACGTCTAAAGCGGGAAATATTGGCAGAGCAGAAAATGCAGACCCCGCCAACGCAATGGCGCTGTGGGTCCGCATAAAAAAACCGCCGGCAACAGCCGGCGGTTTTCATTGGTACTCAGCCTCAGAAGGCGAAGTATTCGGCGTCGAGTTCCATCAGGTTCTGCGCACCGCTTTTCATCGCAGCGGCATGGGTAGCCGTGCGCGGCAGAATCCGATCGAAGTAGAAACGCGCAGTCGCCAGCTTGGCGCGGTAGAACTCCGCCTCGCTCTCACCGGCGGCCAGCTTCTCACTGGCCACCTTGACCGCTCGCGCCCACAGGTAACCCAGTGTGACGTAGCCGGAGTACATCAGGTAGTCGACGGAGGCCGCACCCACTTCGTCCGGGTTTTCCATCGCCTTGGCACCCACGTGCATGGTGAGGTCGCCCCACTCCTTGTTGAGCTCCTGCAGCTTGGCCACGAACGGCGCCAGCGTTTCGTCCTCGGCTTCGGCCTGGCAGAACTTGTGCACCATCTTGGTAAAGCGGCGCAGCAGCTCGCCCTGACTCATCAGAACCTTGCGGCCCAGCAGGTCGAGCGCCTGGATACCGGTGGTACCCTCGTAAATGGTGGCGATGCGCGCATCGCGCACGTTCTGCTCCATTCCCCACTCGGTGATGTAACCGTGGCCGCCAAAGCACTGCAGGCCCAGGTTGGCCGACTCGAAGCCGGTCTCGGTCAGGAAAGCCTTGGCGATCGGCGTCAGGAACGCCAGCAGTTCCTCGGCTTCCTTCTGCTCCTCTTCGGAACCCTTGTTGGTGCGATCCACCTGCTGGGCACACAGCAGCACCAGCATACGGCCACCCTCGGCGAACGCCTTCTGGGTCAGCAGCATACGGCGCACGTCCGGGTGCACAATGATCGGATCGGCGACACCGTCGGGGTTCTTGGGCCCGGACAGGGAGCGCATCTGCAGGCGATCCTTGGCGTAGGCCAGGGACTTCTGGAAGCCCGCTTCTGCGTGGGCCAGGCCCTGCAGGGCGGTGCCCAGGCGCGCGGTGTTCATAAAGGTGAACATGCAGTTGAGGCCCTTGTTCGGCGGGCCGATCAGGAAGCCCTTGGCGCCGTCGAAGTTCAGCACCGCGGTGGCGTTGCCGTGGATGCCCATCTTGTGCTCGAGGGAGCCGCACACCACGCCGTTGCGCTCGCCCAGGGAGCCGTCTTCGTTAGGCAGGAACTTGGGCACGATAAACAGGGAGATGCCCTTGGTGCCCGCCGGCGCGTCGGGCAGGCGCGCCAGTACGATATGGATGATGTTCTCCGCCATATCGTGCTCACCAGCGGAGATAAAGATCTTGGTGCCGGTGATGGCGTAGGAACCGTCCGCATTGGGCTCGGCCTTGGTGCGCAGAATGCCCAGGTCGGTGCCACAGTGCGGCTCGGTCAGGCACATGGTGCCGGTCCAGGTACCCTCGACCAGCTTGGTCAGGAAGGTGGCCTTCTGCTCCTCGGTGCCGTGGGCCTCAAGGGTGTTCATGGCGCCGTGAGACAGGCCCGGGTACATGCCCCAGGACCAGTTGGTGGTGCCGACCATTTCGCTCATGATGGTGCCGAGGGACTGCGGCAGGCCCTGGCCACCGTGTTCGAGAGCGTGGGCGAGAGACGGCCAGCCGGCCTCGACGAACTGCTGGTAGGCCTCTTTGAAGCCGTCCGGCGTGGTCACCTCACCGTCTTTCCAGGTGCAACCCTGCTGGTCGCCCACGGCGTTGATGGGCGCCAGCACGTTTTCACAGAACTTGGCGCCCTCTTCCAGAATGGCATCCACCACATCCGGGGAGGCTTCGTCGTATCCCAGGGAGGCGTAATGCTGGTCCCAATCCAACAGCTCGCGCATGGCAAAACGCATGTCGCGCAATGGAATCTTGATATCAGTCATCCTGCTACCCTCAGTTCGCTGTTTGTTCACCGACCGGATTTGAAACTACCCAGTCAGTTTTGTGACTAGTTTTAAGGTTTCGTTCATCATAGTAGCAATGGACAAATTTGCTCTATGGCGAAATCCGTCCAAAGCGGTAACAAATCTAGGCGGGATAGAGGCTGGATAGCAGGATTGGTCAGGGGCTGAGCAGCCGGGCAGGCGGCGAGGGCCGCTCACCGGCAGTGGCGACAATAGCGAATCTCAGCCGGCTTTGCGACTGCGATATTCCCCGGGGGTAATCCCCGTCCACTTCTTGAAGGCGCGAAAAAAGGCGCTGGCCTCATCAAAACCGAGCATTTCCGCAATCTGCGCATTGGAGAGATCGGGGCAGCTCAGGTAATGGAAGGCGGCCTCCATGCGGCATTCGTCCTTCAGTTTCTGGTAGGAAGTACCCTCCTGCTGCAAGCGGCGGCGCAGCGTCGTCACCGACATATTGAGGCGTTCGGCCACCACTTCCGCCGCCGGCATGGACTCGCTCACATCGCGATTGAGGATCGTCTTGACCTTGGTCTTGATACTGTTGGCGCTGCCATCACTGATCACCAGGTGATAGGGAGCGGTGCGGATAAAGTCTTCCACCGTCTGCGGGTTCTGCACCACCGGGTAGTCCAGGTAGCGACTGTCGTATTCGAGCGCATTGCAGGGCTGCTCGAACATCAGCTCCCCGGCCTCGCTCTGGGCGAGGGTCTGGAACTCCTCCGGGCAGGGAAAGGAAAAGTGCAGGCGCGCCAGCGGTATTTCCCGACCGACCAGCCAGCAATAAAAACGGTGCCAGACCGCCAGTGTGGTGCGAATGACGCTGGGGGAAGTTTCGGCTATCAGCCGCTCGTATTCGCCGTCCCTGAGGGAGCTGATACCGCGAATCGCCACCCGCTCGCGCCCCTCGCCGGCGGATTCCAGCACGGGCTTCACCTTGAAACCCCGGCAGATCTCCATGAACTCCGCACTGAGAGTGATCGCCTGGCGGACCGTGGCGCAGTTCACCACGGTCAGGCACAGCAGGCGGAAGGAACCGGAGCGCACCCGGCCGCCGCTCAGCATGCCGAACCACTCATCCTGCACCTGCCACATGACCCGCTGATACAGGCGCCCGTACTTGAGCGCCGAGAAGGCCGCGGCTCCCACCAGCTCTTCCTCGCTGATATTCACCGCGGCCAGCAGCTCCTCGCGGCGACAGCCGTGCCGGGCCGCCTCATCGAGCAATCGCTCCAGATAGGCGATGGGAATGCGAATATCCTTATCCAGCGCGCTCATTTATTTTTTGCGCCCGCGCAGCCAGCTCAACAGGGCACCGAAGCCGAAGGCCGCGGCGATAATAACCAGTAGAAACCCCAGCAACAGCGCGAGGTAGGCCAGCACATCGGCCACCGGCAGATCCCAGCTCCAGATGGCCGCCGCCACGAATGCAGCGCAGGCGAGCACGCTGATAGCAAACGAACGTCGATTTTTTTTGGTCATGCCTCGCCTCAATTCCGGATTAAATATGAACGCTTGGTCGCCAATTCATGGCGACACTAGGCTTGAGGTACACAGGACGATACCCGTGCGGCGCGGCATCGTGAGGCATCGACCGCCGGGTGTCAACGACCCGAGCGCAACCCCCCTCGGAGGGCTCCATGCACAGGCGGCTAATCTATCGCAGCGAAGACCGCGCCACACTGCGCCGGCTCTTTGCGCTGGTAGTCGCGCTGGCCACCCTGATCGGCGCCCTCCTTCTCGGCTTACTGATACTGACCTGAGGCCACTGCGGAGTGGCGAACTGCGCGGTTCACCCTTTCTGCTCACTTGTCCGGCTCACCGGCCCAACTCACCGGCCCAACTCACCGGCCCAGCTAATCTGCGCCTGGGTCTGCGTCTTCTTCATCACTGCCCACCAGCCCTCCGGATACCAGCCTGGCGGGGTCGAGGAGCTTGCTGAGCCTGTCTTCATCCAGGTCCGTCATTTCCCGGGCGACATCCAGCACCGGCCTGCCACTGCGGTAGGCTTCCTTGGCGATCTCAGCGGCCTTGCTGTAACCAATCACCGGGTTGAGGGCCGTTACCAGAATGGGGTTCCTCGACAGCGCCCGCTCGATATTGCCCACGTTGACCGCAAAGGTGGCGATCGCCTTGTCAGCCAGCAGCCCGGCACTGTGGCTCAGCAGCTGGATGCTCTCCAGCAGCGTGTGAGCGATCAGCGGCAGCATCACATTGAGCTGGAAGTTACCGCTCTGCCCCGCCACCCCGATCGTGGTGTCGTTGCCCATCACCCGGGCTGACACCATGGCCACCGCCTCGGCAATCACCGGGTTGACCTTGCCCGGCATGATGCTGCTGCCCGGCTGCAGGGCCTGCAGCTCGATCTCTCCCAGCCCCGCCAGCGGGCCACTGTTCATCCAGCGCAGGTCGTTGGCAATTTTCATCAGCGCCACCGCCAGTACCCGCAACTGGCCGGACAGTTCCACCGCCGTATCCTGACTGGCGATGGCCGCAAACGAATTATCCGCCGGCGCAAACTGATGACGGCTATTGGCGCTCAGCTTCTGCGCAAACAGGCCTGCGAATCCCGCATGTGCATTCAGCCCCGTGCCAATCGCCGTGCCGCCCTGGGCGAGCTGCGAAAGCCGCGGCAATGTATCGAGAATCCTGTCGCGGCAATGGGCCACCTGCGCCGACCAGGCCTGCAACTCCTGGCCAAGGGTCAGCGGCAAGGCGTCCATCAGGTGCGTGCGGCCTGTCTTCACCACCCCCTCCACGGAGCGGGCTTTTTCCAGCAGCGTGCCGTGCAGGTGCGCCAGGGCCGGCAGCAGCCCGTCGCGCAGCGCCAGCAGGGCCGACACATGAATGGCGGTCGGAATCACATCGTTGCTGCTCTGCCCCATATTCACATGGTCGTTGGGGCTGACCTCCAGACCGCTATCACGCCGGGCGATATGGGCCAGCACCTCGTTGACGTTCATATTGGTGCTGGTGCCCGAACCGGTCTGGTAGATATCCACCGGAAACTGCCGGCGATAATCCTCCTCCGTCAGGCTGGCACAGGCATCGATAATCGCCCTCGCCATTTCCTCCGGCAGAAGTCCCAGCTCCCGATTGGTCTCGGCGGCGGATTGCTTGATCAGTACTAGCGCGCGGATAAACGCCTCCGGCAGGCCCACGCCACTCAGCGGAAAATTGTCCAGCGCGCGCTGGGTCTGCGCGCCATAAAGGGCCGACGCGGGTACCCGCACCTCTCCCAGGCTGTCTTTTTCCGTCCGAAATTTCTCGCCCGTCATTTGCGTGCACCCTATTTCGTGAAATTGAAAGCGCCGGGTAGCGGATAGCCGTTACAGAGGCCCTATTTCCCACAACGCTTTACCCACAACACCGCCAACAGAATAAACAGGGTAGCAATGGGGGCAGGAGCGGGTCCACACCACAGCGGCACCCGCCTCACCGGTTATCACACAGTCAAATTCCCGCCACCAGAGCGGCAAAGGACGACGCCAAACAAAGCCGGCGGAGCAGGCTCAGAACAAGGGCAGATAATGGGAGCAGGTCAGGAAATCAGCAAAATCGCCAGTGACACAAGGAGAGAAGCGCTAGCAGAGAAGCACCAGGGAAGAGACACCAGGAAATAGCTGCAACACGGGCGGCGAAAATAATGCCCACGAATCGGGTAAAATTTTGGCGCGCAGCGAGGACGAGACGCAACGGCAAAGAGTGGTAATGGGATCTGTATCTGAAGAGGGCCTGTAACTGAAGAGGGAGCCGCAGCTAAAAAGAGAAGTGTCACTAAAAGAAAGCTGCAAGCAAAAAATAGCTGTAATTGAGGAAGTCTAAAAACGCCAGGTAGGCAACCTGAAAATAAAGTGGAAAATAAACGAGGAGCAGGAGAAGGAGAAGGAGCAGGAGCAGGAGCAGGAGCAGGAGCAGGAAAACTAAGGGGAAAACCGCAGGCTAAATACTCACCCGCCCTTCCTGGGTCCACTCACAGCGAACCTGCATATCGCCACAGCCCGGTTCATGGTAAAGACCCGGCACCTCCCAGGTGAAAGAATGGGTACCCGACAATTCTGTCTCCAGGTGGACCGTCGCCGACACCCAGTACATTTTATTCAGCAGCTCTTCAAACTTCTCGATCCAGTGGCGCCACTCATATTCCACCGCACGATAGGAAGCGCCGAAATGAATCACATCGGTCTGGTACTGGGACTGCTTTACCTTGATGGTGGGGACGGAGAACATATCGCGGCACAGAAAAGGCCACTCATCGGCACTGGGCAGCGACAGCACCGCCTCGCGATTGACACGCCGACGATCAGCGCCACCAGCGAGGCTGTTACTGTCTTTAATGCAGCCGTAAACAATGGATTCCTGATCGCCCACCTGTTCCTTCCTCAGTACCGCGCGGCGGGGCAAAAACTGCCCGGCCAAAATTCTCAGGATCATCCACTTTAACGGCGGTGGCGCAATAAAGCCAGATCCGGTTTCACACAGAGAAGAAAAAACACTCCAGCCCTCACCTGTCAGCGCACAGCCACTCAGATCTCGATACCGTAATCCCGCAGGCGCACGAGGAAAGCCTCCTCATCGAGCACCGGAATATCCAGTTCGCGGGCTTTGTTCAGTTTGGACCCGGCACCGGGGCCGGCGACCACGGTATCGGTCTTCGCCGACACGCTGCCGGCGACCTTGGCGCCCAGGCGCTGCAGGTAGTCCTTGCCCTCACTGCGCGACAGCAACTCGAGCTTGCCGGTCAACACCCAGGTCTGGCCGGCCAGGGGCTGCGACTCGCCGTCGCTCACTTCCGGCTGCCAGTGGACACCAGCCTGTCGCAGCGCCTCGACTTCCTCCTGGGCGTGGGGCTGCTGGAAAAACTCGGCCACGAAGTGTGCGACCACCGGGCCTACATCCTCCACTTCCTGCAACGCTTCCTCACTGGCCTGCATCAAGGGTTCGAGGTCACCAAAGTGGCGGGCCAGGTTGCGCGCCGTGGCCTCGCCCACTTCGCGGATACCGAGGGCATAGAGAAACTTGGGCAACGTGGTGTCCTTGCTGCGCTCAAGGGCCTCCAGCAGGTTCTGCGCCGACTTCTCGCCCATGCGCTCGAGCCCCGCCAGCTGCTCGCGGCTCAGGTGGTAGAGGCCGGAAACCGAATGCAGCAGGCCCTCGTCCACCAGCTGCTCCACCAGCTTGTCACCGAGGCCGTCGATATCCATGGCCTTGCGGGAGGCGAAATGCTTGATGGCCTGCTTGCGCTGGGCGCTGCAGATCAGTCCGCCGGAGCAGCGCGCCACCGCTTCGCCGGGGGTGGATTCCACCGGTGAGCCGCACACCGGGCAGTGATCCGGGAAGAGGATCTCGCGGGCATCTGCCGGCCGCTTGCTCTCCACCACCGACACCACCTGCGGAATCACATCACCGGCCCGCCGCACCACCACCTGATCGCCGATTTTGACCCCGAGGCGCTGGATCTCGTCGCGGTTGTGCAGGGTCGCGTTGGACACGGTCACGCCACCCACAAACACCGGTTTCAGGCGGGCAACCGGCGTCACCGCGCCGGTGCGGCCCACCTGGAACTCCACATCCAGCAGCTCGGTCATTTCCTCCTGCGCGGGAAACTTATAGGCCATGGCCCAGCGGGGGGCGCGGGCGACAAAGCCGAGACGGCGCTGCAGCGGGATGCTGTTGACCTTGAACACGATGCCATCGATATCGTAGGGCAGGCCCGCGCGCTTCTCGCCCAGCTGACGGTGGTACTCGATGCAGGCGTCGATATCTTTCGCCACCAGCATCTCGCGGTTGATGCGAAAGCCCCAGCGGTTCAACTGCTCAAGAACCTCACTGTGCCGGTCCGGCAACTCCGCCCCCTCAACCAGGCCCGTGCCGTAGGCACAGAGTTCCAGCGGTCGCTGCGCGGTGACGCGGGAGTCCAGCTGTCGCAGGCTGCCGGCGGCGGCGTTGCGGGGATTGACGAAGGTTTTCTCACCGGCCTTGCGCGCCCGCTCGTTCAGCTCGGCAAAGCCCGCCTTGGGCATGTAAATCTCGCCACGCACTTCCAGTACTGCCGGCACATCCTGCTCACGCAGGCGCAGCGGCACCGAGCCGATGGTGCGCACATTCTGGGTGATGTCTTCGCCGGTGGTGCCATCGCCCCGGGTCGCGGCCCGCTCCAGCACACCGTCGCGGTAGAGAAGACTGATGGCAATGCCATCGAGTTTCGGCTCGCAGGCATACTCCACCGCATCCGGATTGTTGAGTCGCTCGCGCACCCGGCGGTCGAACTCACGCAGCTCATCGTCATTGAACGCATTGTCGAGAGAGAGCATGGGAATCTGGTGCTGGACCTCGGCAAATGCCGTCAGTGGCGCCGCGCCCACGCGCTGGGTGGGGGAATCGGCGGAAACCAGCTGTGGATACTCCGCTTCCAGATCCTGCAACTCACGCATACGGCGGTCGAACTCGGCATCCGGCAACTCCGGCGCATCGAGCACGTAATACTGATAATTGGCCCGCTGCAGAAGCTCGTGTAACTCCTGCGCGCGCTGGCGTTTTTCTACCGGGACATTGTTGGTGGTCATCGTTTCTCAGCGAAGCCTGAATAAATTTTCACAGGGAATCACAGCCCGGCGGGGATGCCGGGCCAGCCGCCTGGGGCGGTGTCGAAGCCTCAGGCGAGCGCCCGGGCAAGGGCCTTGCGACGGCGGAATTCCACCACCCGCTGGCGGTAGTGTTCGGCAGTCTGGGCGGTAAACACGCTGCGGTTTTCGTCCTTGAGTTCGCCGCCGAGCTGGGTGGCGATTTCACGGGATACCGACAGCATCAGCTCGAAGGCTCGGATCGCCTCCATCTCCACCGGCAGGGCCAGAAACAGGCTGATTCCCGGGGTGGCGAAGTCCTCCATCTGGCCCAGGTCAAACACACCCGGCACCACCATATTGGCGAGGCTGAACACCACCGGGCCATCGTCGGCGCCATCCTGGTGGTAATGGAAAATATTCATTTCACCGAAGCGCAAGCCGCTCGACAGCAGAACCCGCAGCAGGTCATTGCCCTCGAAGTAATCTCCCTCGGGCGCCATGATATTGATGATGAGCACTTCTTCGGCGTTACCGCGCTCCCGGCGAGCGCTTTTTGACTGGCTCGCCGGCTTCTCTTGGGCGCGGGATTGCGGCAGCGGCGCGGCAGCGGCTGGCCCGCACTCGCGGCGGGATACCTGCGGGTTCCGCTGCTCGCCCGCCACGGGCACTTGCCCGGCCGCAGTTTCTTGTGACGCCGGGCGCGCGGCGGCTTCCTGCGGCGCCGGTTGTTCAGCGGCACTCGGTTCGACCTCACGCGCCACGTCCACATCCGCCGTGGGTTTTGCCTGCAGCGCGTCGAGGCTTGCGGACTCATCCAGTTCCGGCTCCAGGCGGTCGTCCAGCGGTACAGAATCCATCAGCGTCGGCACCTGCTCGTCCAGGTTGAGTGACGCCTGCTCCGGCACCTGGCGTTGGGGCTGGTTTTTCGAGTGGGGTTTGCGGGAAGACAGGAAGCTCTCCTGCACCTGGCGATTAACCGTGAGCGCCTCCTCAAAGGCGCGGCGCTGCACCACGCGCACACTGCCGGGCAACTCGGCAGCTATCTGGCGGCGCTTGGCTTCTTCCTCCGGGTCGACATAGTCCTCCTCGGCCTCGGCCTTCTTCGCGGCAAGTCTCGACTTGCGCGAAGGGATCAGCTTCGCCTTGCGGCTATCGCCTGCAGCGCCGGCATCACCGTCGCGCTTTACGCCCGGATCGCGCTTTGCTCCCGGGTCGCTTTTTACCGCCTGATGGCTCTTGGCAGCTCCGCTGCCAGCTGCTTTACCGGCTTCATTTTCTTCATCGGCGTAGAGCTCGCCGTGCATGGCCCGGGATAGCTGCTCGGACTCCCGCAGCGACGCCCGGTGGCGCAGATAGGCCCTGCGCGCGCCGTCGAGCACCGCCAGCAGCAGAATCAGAGCCAGAATTGTAATCAGCCAGTTGCCCATGATCGCGCCTCTCCCGTACGCGCCCTCAAGCCGAAGCCAGCTCGGCGGCCTCTTCCACGTTCACCGATACCAGACGGGAAACCCCCGGCTCGTGCATGGTGACACCCAGCAGCTGATCCGCCATTTCCATGGCGATCTTGTTGTGGGTGATGTAAATGAACTGCACGTGCTGGGACATTTCCTTCACCATGCGCGCATAGCGGCCCACGTTGGCATCGTCCAGCGGCGCATCCACCTCGTCGAGCATACAGAAAGGCGCCGGATTCAGGCGGAAGATGGAAAATACCAGCGCGATGGCCGTCAGCGCCTTCTCGCCACCGGACAGCAGGTGGATGGTGCTGTTGCGCTTGCCCGGGGGGCGGGCCATGATGGCGATCCCCGTATCCAGCAGGTCTTCCCCGGTGAGCTCCAGATAGGCGTGACCGCCGCCGAAAACCTTGGGAAACAGCTCCTGCAGACCGGTATTGACCTGATCGAAGGTCTCCTTGAAGCGGGTGCGGGTTTCCCGGTCGATCTTCTTGATGGCGTTTTCCAGCGTCTCCAGCGCGTCGATCAGGTCGCCGTACTGGCGATCGAGATACTGTTTGCGCTCGGACTCCTGCTGGTATTCGTCGATGGCGGCCAGGTTGATGGCCCCCAGGCGGGCAATGCGCGCCGCCACCAGCTCCAGGTTTTCCTGCACCATGGCAATCGTCAGGTCTTCCGGCAGTTCTTCCAGTACGCGCTCGATATCGTGGTCGCTCTCGCGCAGCTGTTCCACCAGCCCGTTGCGCTGCACCTCGAGGGTCTGCGCGGACAGGCGCTCCTGCTCCAGCTGGGCGCGCACCCCCTGCAGGGCGGACTCGACCTTATGGCGCTCCTGCTCGCGCTCGCGCAGGCCGCTTTCCACTTCTTCCAGTTTCCTGCGCGCATCCGCCAGTTCCGCCTCCACATCGAGACGGCTGGCCAGCTTTTCTTCCAGCTCGGCCTGGTAGTCCTGGGACGGGTCCTGGGCCTCCTCCATCTGCTCCTGCAGCAGTTCACGGCGGCTGCGCAACCGCTCAACCTGTTCACGCATCACCTGCAGGGTGCGCTCCAGGGAAATTTTCTGGGTGCGCACAGACTGTTCGCGCATGGCCAGTTCGTGGGCGCGGTCCTTGTCCTCGCGGGCGCGCTGGCGGGCTGAATCCAGCGCTTCGCGCAACTCGTCGCGGCGCGCCAGCAGGGTCTCGCGGCGGTCGGTGTCGTCGCTCATGGCTTCCAGCGCTTCCTGCAGCATCAGGCGCGCTTCAGACAGAGACTCCGCCTCCAGTTCCAGCTGCTCGCTGACCTCGGCCAGCTCCTGCTCGACCCGGCTGCGGCGCTCACTCATCTGCTCGGCGCGGGCGCGGCGGGCAGACAGCTGGCTGCGCAGTTCCGCCTCGCGGCGGCTGAACTGCTCCACCTCGTTGCGCGCCTGCTCGATGGCCTCATCGAGTTCTGCCAGCTGTGCGCGGACCTGTTCGCGTTCCGCCGCCAGCTTTTCAATCTGTTCCTCGCAGGTGGCGAGGGACTGCTCCAGCTCCTCCAGCTCCTGCTTGCGGGCCAGCACCCCGGACTCCGCATCGCTGGCGCGGCTGACCCGCAGCCAGTTGGGGCCGAGCCACAGGCCGTCGCGGGTCACAATGGATTCGTGGGCCTTCAGCTGAGTGCGCGCCGCCAGTGCCCCGTTGAGGTCGTCGGCGGTATAAATGCCGGAGAGCACACCGGACAGGGACTCCGGCCCCTCCACCACCGCACCCAGAGGCGGCAGGGCTCCGGGTTCGGAAGCGCTAACCACACCGCCATCAATAAAGACCGCCTGGCCGCTCTCCAGGTCGCCGAGTGCGGCGGAAAGGCTGTCGAGCCGCTCCACACACACGGCCTGCAACTGGGCGCCGAGCACTGTCTCCACCGCCTTTTCCCAGCCGGCGCGGGCGCTGATCTGGTCGGCGAGACGCGGCTTGTCGGCCAAGGCCTGTTGCTGCAGCCAGTTTTCAACCGCCTTGCCCTGCCCCAGCGCGGCCTGCTGCAAGGCTTCCAGGGATGCCTGGCGGCCTCGGGAGGTCTGCAGTTGCAGGCGCAGCTGGTCCAGCTCGCCGCCCAGCTCGCGGTCGCGGCTGCGCAGCTCGCCGAGTTTTTCGTTTTTCTCGACAACCGACTCGCGGCGCTCCAGCGCCTGCATTTCCAGTTCCGCCAGCTCCTCGCCGAGCTGCTCGGATTCTTCGTCATCGCCGCTTTCCTGCAGCCCGGATTGCTCCGCCTGCAATTTGTTGATGCGCTCCTGCAGGCGCTGGCGGGAGGTTTCCAGATGCTGGATACGGGACTGCTGCACCTCGGCCTTCTGGCGGGAGCCGGACGCGCCCTGGTTGAACTGGTCCCACTCGTTCTGCCATTCGCGCATCAGCTCTTCGGCAGCCAGCAGCGCCTCGGCGGACTCCTCCTCCGCCGCCTGCACCATTTCCAGATCCGGCAGTATCACTTCCAGCTCCGCATCGAACTGCTCGGCCTTTTCCTGATCGGACGCCAGCCCGGTTTCGGCCTCCTGGAATTCCCGCTCGGTCTGCTGTATGTCCGACTGCAGGCGGCTGTTGCGCTCGCGGGCGTGGGAGATGCTCTGCTCGATACGGGCGATATCCGCGCCGACCGCGTAGAAACGCCCCTGCACTTCATTGAAACCGTCCGACAGCTCGTGATAACCCACGCGCTTCTGTTCGATTTCAGTGTCACAGCTCACCTGACGGGTGACCAGCTCTTCCACGGTCAGCTCAAGCTCACCGATCTGCTGCTCCTTCGCCTTGGCCTGTTCATTGAGGTCGCGATACTTGAGCGCCTGCAGGTGCGCTTTGTGGGAGCGCTCCTCTGCTTTAAAGCGGCTGTACTTTTCGGCGGCGGCGGCCTGGCGTTCCAGGCGGGCCAGCTGCCGGTCCAGCTCGTCGCGGATATCGGTCAGCCGCTCCAGGTTTTCCTTGGTGCGGCGCATGCGGTTCTCGGTGTCGCGGCGGCGCTCCTTGTATTTGGAAATACCGGCGGCTTCCTCGATATAGACACGCAGGTCCTCGGGCTTGGCCTCGATCAGCTTGGAGATCATGCCCTGTTCAATAATGGCGTAGCTGCGCGGACCGAGACCGGTGCCGAGAAACAGGTCGGTTACATCGCGGCGGCGACACTTTTCGCCGTTGAGGAAATAAGTGTTCTGCGCATCGCGGGTGACTCGGCGCTTGACGGAAATCTCGGAGAAGCCGGCGTAGGCGCCGGTCAGCTTGCCTTCGGAATTATCGAACACCAGCTCGATGGAGGCCTGGCCCACCGGCTTGCGGCCACTGGAACCGTTGAAGATCACATCGGTCATGGAGTCGCCGCGCAGGTTTTTTGCGGACGACTCGCCCATCACCCAGCGCACGGCGTCGATGGTGTTCGACTTGCCACAGCCGTTAGGGCCCACCACGGCGCTGAGGTTGGAAGGAAAATGGACAGTGGTCGGGTCAACGAAAGATTTAAAACCCGCAAGCTTGATGCACTTCAGACGCATGTATTCTGTAACTCGGTATTGGTTTTATGTCGGCGAGCTGTGGCCAGACCAAACGACGATTGTACATGGGGGCGTCACTGGTTTCAGCGCTAATTTGCCGCCACCGCGGCCTCACAACTCGCGATCGATACGGATCTCCTGCGGCTCGCCCCAGCGCGCTTCCGGCAGCGCCTCAATGGAACCCTGCCAGTCGCCGGGGGCGGGCCTGGCATCGCCGTGCAGGGCCAGGCGAGCCACCAGCTGAACACTGTCCACCGCGGCCAGCGAGCGGCTCGGCATCATCGCCCGCGACTCGTCCAGCACCACCTCTTGCGGCAACTGACCGGCCTGCAAGCGCACGATGGCCAGCGGCATCGGGCTATCCGCGCTGCGGGCGTAGACGAATACCGGCGTATCCGCCGGAGCGGAGACACCCTCGGCGAGGCTTACCTTCACCCGGATTGCCGGGCCGTCCCCGACTGCGGCGGAGGCAGCCCGACCATTCACCGCACTATCCTGCTCACTGCCTACCTCACCAAGCGCCGCACTCTCACCAGCGTTTTCGCCCAGCGCGCGCTCCGCACGGGCCACACCCGCCGCCAGCGCCTGGGCCGCCATGGAACTCGGACTCAAACGGCTCAGCGCGCGCTGCCAGTGCTCGCGGGCGGCGCGATAATCCCGCGCCTCGAAGGCGGCGATGCCAGCGAGCCCCAGCGCGGTGCCATTGTCGGCATCCACCGCCAGCGCCTCATCCACCAGCTGCTTCACCTCATCGGTGATCTTTGACTGCGCGGCAAAAAACAGCGCCTGAGCCAGCTGCGCCTTGACATCGGCGGCCCCCGGCTCGCGCTCCGAAACATAGCGATAGGACGCCACCGCAGCGGGCAGGTCACCGGCGGCCATCAGCCGCTGCGCCAGTACATAGCGACTGGTCAGGTCATCCGGGTTGGCGCGGGTCCAGGCCTGCAGCTTTTCCGTCAGCGCCTTTTCCGCATCCGGATCAGCCGCCCCCTGCTGGCTGGCCAGCAGGTCGCGATGCAGTTGCAGCCCCTGATAATGACCGGATTGCAAATAAAGGATACCGGCAGCCAGCGGCAGCAATACCGCAAGACCGATCAACAGTGCGCGGCCACTGCCGCGGCCAGCCCGACCGGCGTCTTCGGCCTCTGCCGCCAGCAGGTTGCGGGCCATCTCCGCCTCCAGTTGCGCAAACTGCTCACGATCAATCGCGCCGCTTTGCAGGGATGCCTGCAGCTCCGCCTGCTGCTCCCGGTAGAGCGCCGCCAGGGTGTGGCGCTTGCCGCCCCTGCGCTCGACCCCGGCGCCGCGCACTGCGGGCCACAACATCACAAACGCCAGCGCCAGCGCCAGCACGGCCATCGCCAACCAGAGTTCAGTCATCGCCATCTTTCCCACGTCGGTTACTCTCGCCAGCATCCGCCCCGAGCAGTTCTTTCAGGCGGCGGCGCTCAATATCGGTCAAGCCGGGCTCAGCATTATCCTGAGCCGCGCCCCGCCCACTGCGCGAGCGCACCACAATCACCACCAGCGCCAGCAGGCCCAACGCGGCAAAAACACCCGGCGCCAGCCACAGGGCCACCGTGTTGCGCTGCAGCGGGGGGCGATAGAGCACAAAGTCCCCATAGCGGGCCACCATGTAGTCGGTAATTTCCGCGTCGGTGAACCCCTCTTCCAGCAGGCGCCGAATCTCCCGGCGCAGATCGTTGGCCACCGGAGAGTCAGAACCCGCCAGGTTCTGGTTCTGGCATTTGGGGCAGCGCATCTCCTCGACCAGCACCCGGTAACGGGCCTCCAGTTCCGGTGTCGACAGAGGCTCCGCATCCACCGCCGCAACTGCCGACAGGGACAGGCACAGCGCGCAGAGCGCAGCAATAAACAGAGCGGACCAGCGGTTTGGTCTCAAGGGGGCCTCCCTCACAGGGGTTGCGGTGGAAATTTGCGCGATTATAGCAGCGCCGTCGCGGCCATCCCATGCCCCCGTAAAGCCGAAAACCAGCGCAACTTATTGAAAGACAAAAAAATTTTCACACAAGCGTTGACGCACCGGAAAATATCATTACTATACGCAGCTCCTGACGCGGGGTGGTTAGCTCAGTTGGGAGAGCGACGGCCTTACAAGCCGTAGGTCACAGGTTCGACCCCTGTACCACCCACCACTTCCTCCCACCTGCCTGGCAGGTTAAACAGAGGAAGCAAGGAATGCGGACCGGTAGTTCAGTTGGTTAGAATGCCGGCCTGTCACGCCGGAGGTCGCGGGTTCGAGTCCCGTCCGGTCCGCCACATACAAAAAAGCCCTGCTCTTGCGAGCAGGGCTTTTTTGTATGTGCTGAAACAGCGTTTCCTTTCCCCGGCCTCCCCAATACCGCTCCCAGCCCGAACAACTCCTCTAATTACAGTCGTCCAAGCGTCGCCCCGCGATCAACTCAGCCATAATCAGCCTGGGCATCAATCTGTACACTGATTTTCTGGCCCACTGTTAAATCAACTTGCAACGGCCATAAAACGATAACGCCTCCCTGGCTGCGATCTATACAAAGCAGCCAGAGGAGTAGTTTGATGAGAATTACCCGGGTTAAGCTGAGTAAATTAACGTCAAAATTTTACTCTGACCCTAATTTTTCCGTTTTTCAGAAACTACCCAGGCTGCACCGAATGTGCCAAGCGTCGAAATTTTATTCCAACCCAAATGATTCGCTGATTTTTAATCGGCTATAGCCTGATTGACCCTGTGAGCTGCCTGAAGGCGCTTGCCCATTTTTGAATTGCCTTCACGCGCTATAGCCTCGTCCATAAATGCGCCCATAATGGCTTTGCCGAATTCTTCCGAAGGCAGTTCTTTGAGTTTAGCCAAGTCTTCTTCGGCTTGTTCGTCTGCTGCGCAAATCCAGGCATAACGTAATACCATCAACGCGGCGAACAGCACCCAAAACGCAGCGGAGCCGAGAAGAGACCACCAAAATCCCCAAAAATACCAACCAGACAGTGTCGTGACGACAAAGCCAACGGCGGCTGTAGCACAGGTACAGACAAGCCGTGTCGAATAAAGCTCGCGGTTGGTATAGCCATGTTTATCGAATTTGAGAAGTTCGGCAATGGGCTCATAGTCCTCTTCGTCCACGACCAGAATATGGGCACACTGGTCGTTACTAGGTAGATGCAACAGCCGCTTCGAAAAGTGTTTATTCAAAACGCGATCGATAAACGCGGTGAATTCGCTGCTGACACAATCGTCTCCTTGCGGCCAGATATGTTTTTCTTTCTGCTCGCCCACCAGTATGGCGATACCGGCCTTCTCCTTGCCGAAGTCAAGTGCAGATTTTATTTTTCGGATTTTTTTGCGTTCACCAGCAGCGCAGAAAATCTTGCCAGCCAGACTGGCATAGTCTTCAGCATTCTCTATGCACTCGGTGTCGAATACCAGCAGGGCCGGGGCTTCTGAGTGGTCGATGGCAGTATACAGGTCCTCCATTACCCCATCATCGTCTTTGCTGACTTCAGCGTCGAGTAATTGATATTTTTTCAGCGCCAGAAAGGCAGCATCCAGCAGTTCGTCACGGGTTGACTCGAAGGTGAGGTTGACTAGGTAGTTGATCATTGCTGGAGTCCTTTCTTGCGTTTAATCGAATATTGGGGTCAGAGTGAAATTAAGGCGCCTTTTTCATCTTTACCTTTCTATGTAGGCACCTTTTAGCTGCAATCTGCCAATCCGGCAGACAATATGGAGAACCTGAAGCATAATATTCGCTCGATATTCACCAGGCAACTTATGCTTCAGAATTGTATTTTGAGCTAAACTTTCACGACCCCAATTTTCATGACCAGAATTTTAATCGCTCTCTTCCATACCAAGCTTTGACAGTATGTATCAATATCTGAAACCTACAGCGATCATCGATTTCGATTTCGATAACCCTGCGGTGCAGGTAAAAGCGAAGTCGCTTCGCGGCAATTCGAAATATCGTGGTCACGAAATATTGGGGTCAGAGTAGAATTAAGGCGCCTCACCCATCACACCAAAGCAGTCTCACTTCAAACCATATTACCTCAAAGCTTACGAAGGAATCATGCAACATATTTTTACTTCGACCCAGATTTTTCAAAGGAAAATCACTGATGGAATCACTCATGATCTGGCCGGGAAAATAGGCGCCAAAATCTTACCCTGACCCTAATTATTCTAAACCGGTCAGGCTGGTCTTTCGTCGAACCAGAAAGTGGTTTACAGTGCCTGCGAGCTGGGTGAAGCCTCTGTTTGTGGCGCTAAAGCTGGATATGCGGATTTCAAAACAAATATGGCACCTGAAAATATTTACATCATAAGACCAATAGGTGGATAGATGACGTTTAAACGTTTTGTAGTTGACCTGGCTAAAAAGCTAAAGCCACCCGGCGATGGATGGAAATTTACACGGTCTCAGTTCCGTAGAAAAATCAATCCATCGTGTGTGGATTTTATTGACCCGGTATGGACTTTTGAACCCTACGGAGCTGTTTCCTTTCAGCCAGTCGTTGGGCTCTATTTGCCAGAGGTTGAGGACATATGGGTCGAAGTTAGTGGGTACAAAAGGAATGATAACTTTACATTTTTCAATAAGATACCTGATGCTTCCGCAGAGAAAGCGCATATTACTTATACGCCGACTCTATATCAGAATAATTATTCTATAGAGTCTGAAATTATAGATGCGGCATGCGGGGTATTTAATATTATATTCCTCTATGCAGAAGAATACTTTAGTAAAATTCATGGTGAAAATTCTACGATGAATTCTATTTATTCGGGTGTTATCCCAAAGGAAAGGGGCAATCAGTCGCTAAAATTTGCAATTGTTCGCGGTTTACTGGGAGATGTTGATTATATCGAAAGATATTGTGCAAATGAAATTGACCCGGAGGGTCCAAAGGATTTTGAAATTGCCAATCGGATTCGCGAGTACTTTAATTCAAAAAGTTAAATTAATTTCCTGATTCTCCAAGCTGTCGCTGGATTTATAAAGTGGATTAGTTCAGACCAAATCTGACACCTCTCCTTGAAAAGAAGGGGTTTACCGGTTTTGATGAAGGTGCCTAAACCCAAAGTCAAAACCAAGGATAAACCCCATGATCCATACTAACGATCGCATCATTAAACACAAGACCGGGCTGCTCAATCTGGCGGAAGAACTCGGCAACATCTCCAAAGCCTGCAAGATGCTCGGTGTGTCGCGAGATACTTTCTACCGGTACAAAGAGGCAGTTTCCAGTGGTGGCGTGGATGCACTGCTGGAGAAGAACCGGCGGGTACCAAATCACAAGAATCGCGTTGATTCCGCTATCGAGGAAGCGGTGCTGGCACGAATATTGGGGTCAGAGTGAAATTAAGGCGCTTTTTTCATCTTTATATTTCTATACAAGCACCGTTTAGCTGCAATCTGCCAATCCGGCAGACAACATGGAGAACCCGAAGCATAATATTCGCTCGATATTCACCGGGCAACTTATGCTTCAGAATTGTATTCTGAGCTCAACTTTCACGACCTCAATTTTCATGACCAGAATTTTAAGCGCTATCTTCCATACCAGGCTTTGACAGTATGCATCAATATCTGAAACCTACAGCGATCATCGATTTCGATAACCCTGCGGTGCAGGTAAAAGCCAAGGCGCTTCGCGGTAATTCTGCCGATGATTGCGAAGTGGCACGGCGTTGCTTTGAGTTTGTTCGCGATGAAATCAAACACAGCTGGGACCACAAGCTAAATCCGGTGACTTACAAGGCTTCCGATGTGCTAAGACATGGCACGGGTTACTGCTTTGCCAAAAGCCATCTGCTGGCTGCTCTGCTCCGCGCCAACAGTATTCCCAGCGGGCTTTGCTACCAGCGGCTTGCCATGCCCGGTGACGTGCCGTCATTTTGTCTACATGGACTGAATGCCGTGTATTTAAAAAAATTTGGCTGGTATCGAGTGGATGCGCGAGGTAATAAGGAAGGCGTCAATGCGACTTTTTCTCCCCCCAGGGAGTGCCTTGCTTTTCCGATCTGTGCCGAAGGTGAAGCTGACTGCCGGAAAATATGGGCGGACCCTTTGCCTGAGGTTATGCATGTACTCCAGAGAAGTGAGACCTATCTGGATGTGGCAAACAATCTTCCTGATACCGAGGCCGTCATCTAACCAGTCAGCACAGCGCGGCGGGATACAAGTCGTGAATGGATTTAACTCCGGGTAGATTCAAGTCACGGCTGGATTAAGGAATGAATGGAGGCAGGAAAATGGCCACTTCCTTTATTCCCCGATATAGCTCTTTCTCACTCTGCGGTTTAGCTCCCGCAGCCTCGCGCCTGCAGACTCCCTCCTCTCGTATCCTCCCGCAGACGTCCCTCTCGCCACTCCTCTTTCTGCCCCCCCCCTTTCCGCCCCCCCTTCTGCACCCTGCTAGTGCAACGCTTGCTTTGCCTGAGCTTCATCAGCCCCTCAACCCTTACAGACACTCCATCACTGAAGCAGCCATGCCGCCGTCACTGGTTCGCAAGGCCGACAGGAGACTGGCGCTGCTTATACCCTATTCACGCCACCATTGCGGGACTGGCTTCTTCACTCTGTCTTCGCGCCCATGCTGCGGCTGCTAGTCTGCAGGGGTTTCAGCAAGAGGTGCTCTGCGCCTGCGGCACGAGAAACCCGCCTGTTAGCTGGCTTTAAAAACGGGGGAATTACCTACACTGCTAGCATTAATGGCTGTGGTGCTGTTGCACCGCCTCAAGAGTCGAACGGATGCATTTTCTTTGGGTGGCAGTGACGTCTCTCCTCTCGGCGATTGCGCTGGCGGATGAATTGACGACCGTTTCCGTCGATCAGGCGCAGGCTCCATTTCAGACTGCGACCCTCTCTGCCGACAAGCTGTTGGAACTTGGTCGCGCTGCGTTCCGAAATGGCGATCACTACCAAGCCCTGCGCCACCTCGGTCGCGCGCGCGCCCTGGCGCCAGACAATGTGCATATCCGCCGCGCCATCGCCGATGTGATCATGGAGCTGAATGCACCGTTTGGTGCCGCCGCCGCTTTAGAGGGCGATGCGGATATTGGTATCCGCAGCCGTCAGGCGGCATTGAAAGTACGCTGGGGCGCACAAATCGAGGCTGCGGACCCCAGGGACCGCTTTGCCGGTACCGACGCTGCCATCGCTGAACTCGAGACCCTCTTAATAGAAGCGGAGCGATCGCACCCCCAGGATCGGGGCCTGATGGTGCGGCTACAGCGGGATCTGGTGGTGGCTCTGCGTGACCGGGAACGCTGGCAGGATGTGCTGGCACTGGCAGGCCAACTCCGCGCGCAGGGCGATGATATTCCGCCCTACGTACGGGAGGCCGAAGCCGATGCCCTGCTGGCGTTGCGCCAGCCAGCCCAGGCCTTCACCGCCTATAACGAAGTGGTGGCCGCAGACCCCCAGAACCGCAATCCCCGTGTCGGCCGCTTCTTCGCCGAAATCGAAATGGAAGATTTTGTTGCGGCTTTCGCCACCGCCGACGCCCTCGCGGAAGAGGGTGGCGCCTGGGGGCAGGCTGGCGTCGATAGCCGCTCGATGAGAAATACCACCTGGCTCGATAATCAGGCACTTGCCGCCGCGGCGCGGCGCTTCGGCGACATGCCCGCTGAAGCCTGGCGGCGCATTGCCCCGCTTGCCGATGCCGCACCCGCTGCGGCCTGGCTGCGCGCCGAAAAGGCAGAGACCGCCGCCGCGCGAAACTGGCCGCGCCTGAGCCATGAAGAGCTGCTGATCGCCAACAGCCTGGCGCCGGGTGATGTCGGCATCCGCCTCGCGCTTGCGGAATCCCTGCTGCGCCGCCGGCAGTGGCGCGCCGCCGAGGAGGAGGCTATCGCGCTTGCGGAGCTGGTGCCGGGCAATGGCCGGCTGGGCCGCCTGCAGCAGGATATCAATACCTATCAGCGGGCGGAGCTGCGCGCAGACGTTCAACGCCGCTTCACCCATGGCGGAGGTTCCTTTGCCGACGGCGACGAGTTCAATGCCGTTAGCCGGATCTTTTCGCCCCCGCTTAGCGAGCGCCTGCGGCTGTTTGGCGAGGCCGCTCACGACACCTCCAAGCCCACCGACAAAACTCTGGTCCGCGACCGCGTCGGCGGCGGTATCGAGGGGCGCTGGCCGGATGTGACGGTGGAGCTCGGAATCTGGTCCAACAGTGGCGAGCTGGATCAGGGCGGCGGCAGCGCCCTGGTCACCTGGCAGGCGGACGACCACTGGCGCTTCGAACTGGGTGCGCAGCGCTACTCGCAGGACACACCGCTGCGCGCTCTGGCCGCTGGCATCCGCGCGGATTCCGCCAGCTTTTCAGGCTCTTATGAATGGCACGAATCCACGGCCCTGTCGGCCACCGCAGTGGCCTCCAACTTCACCGATGGCAACCAGCGTCGGCAGCTTTTGATCGACTTTGGCAACAAAGTCTACGACTCGCCCAAGCTGGATATATTTATCCGTCCGGAACTCTACAGCTCACGCAACAGCCGCAAAGATGCCCCCTACTACAATCCCAGTCGCGACGCGGCCGTGAGTCTGGAGCTGGATATCCAGCACCGTATCTGGCGCCGCTACGAGTGCAGCCTGCAACAGCGGCTACAGTTGAATGTGGGTGGCTACTGGCAGGAGGACTACCCCAGCGGCACCATTGGTACCGCCATCTATTCCCAGTCCTGGCGGGTGGACCCGCTCAGCGAGGTGCGCTATGGCATCTCCAGTGCCCGGCGCCGCTATGACGGTGACAACGAGTACTCATGGAGCCTGTTTCTGGGCTTTACGCGGAGGTTTTGAGCGTGAGAATCCGCATTGCCAGACTGTTGCTGCCCACTCTTTTGCTGCCCACCCTGTTGCTGCTGACAGTATCCACGGCCGCCGTTGCCGGGCCTTCCGGCACTTCTGAATCTGCCGCCGCGGTTTCACCGGAGTTTGTCACCGTCACCCTGCACGACATTGCCGATGATCCCGCCCAGCTGGATGATTCCGGCATCAGCAGCGACCGGCTGGTAAGCTTTTTTGAATGGCTCGCCGGCAACGGCTGGCAGGCGATCAGCCTCGATGACATCGAGCGCGCGCGCAGCGGCGGCAAACCGCTGCCGGAGAAAGCCATCCTGATTACCGTGGACGACGGCTACAGCAGTCTTTACAACCGCATCTACCCTCTGGCCCTGAGCTACCGCACTCCGATCGTTGCGGCACTGACCGGCAGCTGGCTCGACACGCCTGAAGGCACCCCGGTGCAATACGGCAACCGCACCCTGCCCAGGTCCCACTTCATCAGCTGGGAGCAGGCGCGGGAGATGCAGGATTCCGGGCTGGTGGAATTTGCCTCCCACAGCTACGACCTGCACCACGAAGTGCAGGGCAATCCCCAGGGCAACCGCCTGCCGGCAGCGGTGACAAGACAGTACATTCCCGGGACCGGTTACGAGAGCGAAGCCGCCTACCAGGCCCGCCTGTATCGTGACCTGCAGCGCTCCCGTGAACAGCTGCAGCGCCAGCTGGGTAAAGCGCCACGCGCCATCGCCTGGCCGTTCGGACGTTACAACCAAACAGCTCTCCACCAGGCCGCCGAGCTAGGCTACCGCCACTCGCTGACCCTGGACCCGGAGCCGTCGCGACTATCGGCCATGGACCCCGATGCGCTCTATGCCATCAACCGTTACCTCCCTACCGACAACCCCAGCCTGGGTGAATGGGTAACCGCGATGCAGTATCGCGACCCCAGGCCCAACGCCCAGCGCCTGGTGACCATTAACCCGAGGGATTTCGACAGCCAAAGCCCCGAACTGACCAATCAAAAGCTGGGCGCCGCTATCGACTCGCTGGTGGCGCTGGGGGCAACTGGTGTGGTGATCGACGCAACCGTACCCGACCCCAGCGGCGGGCTGGCCGCCGCCTGGTTCCCCACTCCCCAGCTACCGCTGCAGCGCGATCTGCTGTCGCGGCTGGCGGCACAGTTGAAAGCCCGCGCGGGAGTGCAGGTTCTGCTGCGACTCCCCCACCGCGCCGCCCTGCGGACACTGGGCAGTGAGCAGCAGGTAGTGGAGCTGTTCCGCGATCTCTCCCGGCAGATTCCCGCCGACGGGCTGATTGTGGAAGATGCCCCGGCGCTGAACGTCCAGGCGCCCGTCGACGACCTGCCGCCCTGGCAGGTGCGCGCAATGCGCGACAACTGGGACACCGCCCACTGGCCAAAGGCGGATGCGCTGGCCCTGCAGGCTTTCCAGGTCGCTGAAACGGAGCGTCCGGGATTACAGCTGATCTGGCTCGCACCGCCGCAGCACAGCCTGTTGCAGCCGTCGTCACTGGCAGACACGACCCTGGTTCCCGCATCGTTGCACGCGCCCCTGCCGCTGCCCGCCGGAGTCGATCACTTCCCCGCCGATGGCGGCGATACCAGCCGCCGCACAGGCGTGTGGTGGGGCGAATCGTCCCCACCGGACAGCAAGTCCCTGACAGCGGCCGTGCGCACATTCCAGCAGCGCGGCGGCACCATCTTTGGCTGGTCGCCACAGGACCTTATTGAAGACCGGCCGCCGGCCAAGGAAATCGCGCCCGCCGTCTCGGCGAGAACTTTTCCATCCCCGGAGGCATTGGCACAGTGAACTGGGAAAGCCTGCAGGAAATCGTGGGAATCTTCTGCTTCGGCTATCCCTTTGTGATGGCCTACTTCTGGATGGTGGGCGCGCTGCTGTACTACTTCGTGCGAGAGCGGCGCCAGCCCATGCCGAGTGACACGCCATCACTGGAGGATTATCCGCCGGTTTCCATTCTGGTGCCCTGTTTCAATGAAGAGGGACAGCTGGAGGAAACCTTCGCGGCACTGGCCGAGGTCAAATACCCCGACTATGAAGTGATCGCCATCAACGACGGCTCCAGCGACCGCACCGCGGAAATTCTCGACAGTTTGGCAGAGCAGATGCCCAACCTGCGGGTCATCCACATGGCCAGCAATCGCGGCAAGTCCACCGCACTGAATACCGGCGCCATGGCCGCGCGCAGCGAATTGCTGGTCTGCATCGACAGCGACACCCTGATCGAGGAAAACGCCGTGCTGTGGATTGTGCGGCGCTTCCAAAGCGATCCGCTGGTGGGCGCTATCGCCGGCAATCCGCGGATTCGCAACCGCTCAACCATGCTCGGCCACTTACAGGTGGGTGAGTTTTCCGGCATGGTGGGACTGATTCGACGGGCACAGAGCGTGTACGGCACCTTCTATACGGTTTCCGGGGCCATCTGCGCCTTCCGCAAGCGGGCGCTGCACGAGGCCGGCTGGTGGGCACCGGGCGCACTCACCGACGATGTGGATGTGAGCTGGCGCATTCAGCTGGCCGGCTGGAATATCGCGCTGGTTCCCAAAGCGGTCGCCTGGATACTTACCCCGGAAACCCTCGGCGGCCTCTGGCGGCAGAGGGTGCGCTGGAGCGAGGGGGGCACCAGTGTGACCCTGCGAGCGACACCCTACCTGTTTCAGCGCCGTGGACTGCGCATGTGGCCAATCTGGCTGAACTTCATGGCCGCTGTTTTATGGTCCTACTCAATGTTGCTGATGCTGGCCATCTGGGCTGCCAGCCTGCTCCAGCACAGCGTGAATGAACACCTTCTGCGTCTCGGGCACCTGTTGAACGAGTGGAGCCCGGAGCTGGCGGTGACCTATCTGCTGCAGATGCTGGTCGCCGCTTTTCTGGACGGACGCTATGAGCATGGCGTTTTCCGCAGCCTGCTCTGGGTCATCTGGTATCCACTGATCTATTGGATGCTGCAAGCCGCTGCGGCGGTCGTCGGCCTGCCCAAAGCGATCCTCAATTTCAAACGGCTGACCGGCACCTGGAGAAGCCCAGACAGAGGGTTCCGGTAAGGGTGAAAAATCCACAGATTATTGACCAGAGCAAAGTCAGCTGGTGGATTCGCAGCCGCGACCTGCTATTGACGCTAGTCGCCTGGTGCGTACTGCTTTACCTGCTGCTGCCGCTATTCCAGATGCTGTGGATTGGCCTGCAGGTGGAACTGGGCATTCAGGACAAATTGCCAACGAGCCGCGCGCGGCTGTTTTTCGAGGACCTGAAACTTTTCCTGCAACTCGTTGGACTGCTGACCCTCTGGCTCATCAGCGCTTCGGCCCTGCGCTACAAGCGGCTGAACACCGCCCGCTGCCTCACCGAGCAGCCAAAACCGCTGCCGAAAGACCTGCAAACACAGCACCATCAGATATCGTTTATGCAGCTGAACGCACTGCAAACCCAGAAGTGTTCCGTGGTGGAAACCGACAGCAACGGCAAGGTGCTTTCCGTTCGAAAAAAATAGGGCCGCGGTTTCCGCGCCCGGCGCCTTCGCCAAGTCCATACCCAAGCACATCCCCAAGCACATCCCCAAGCAACCCCGGCACTGGCCGAGCTACCCATCCTCTGCCACCAACAATCCAAGTGCGAATTTATTTTCGGCAGGCATTGACTCGGCCAATTTAGGCAGTAATATACGCAGCCCTTCGGGGTGGTTAGCTCAGTTGGGAGAGCGACGGCCTTACAAGCCGTAGGTCACAGGTTCGACCCCTGTACCACCCACCACTTCCCCCCACCTGCCCGGCAGGCTGGAACAGGGAAGCGAAGAATGCGGACCGGTAGTTCAGTTGGTTAGAATGCCGGCCTGTCACGCCGGAGGTCGCGGGTTCGAGTCCCGTCCGGTCCGCCACATACAAAAAAGCCCCGCTCGCAAGAGCGGGGCTTTTTTGTATGTGTTTGCCGATGGCAAAGCCAACTGGGGCAACGCGAGCCCAGCCATCGCCTAAGCCCGCCTTGCTGCTGTGCCCCTGACCTCTGATCCCGGGACCAGAAAACCTACTCGGTGGTCACCGTGGTCTTGAGGGTGACTTCGCCCGAGAGCGAGGCGGAGATGAGGCAGTGGGACTCCGCCTTTTCCAGCAGGCGCTCGGCTTTTTCCGTATCCCCGCCTGCCGGAATCACCATATGGGCATGTATCAGAAACCCGGTGAACCTTACCCTGCCATCGCTCTTATCCAGCGTGCCCTCCACCGTGCAATCCAGGCTCTGCCACTCGAAGCGGGAATGGCGTGCAACCGAGCGAAAGGTCAGCACCAGACAATCGGCAACGGCGGCGACCAGCAGCCCCTCTGGAGACCAGCGGTCACCGGGGCCATCGAACTCTTTCGGCGGGGCCGAGAGGATGGGCTCCAGCCCCTCGGCGGTGACCCGCACCTCGCCCTCTGCTCCCGCAGTGGCAGCGACCCGGTAATGATGGGGAAAGTCCTGCATAACCAATATCCACTTTTCATCCATTGATTACCGGCAGGTTAGCGCCCGGCCATGCCCATCACAAGAACAACCGCCGCGGGCTTCCCGCGCTTACCCACTTTGAACAGGCTCGAATATCAGACCGGCGACCATTGAGAGGCATTCCGCTGAGAGGCCTATAGGAGACAGGAGCGATAGGAGACATAGGAGGTGCCGGTACAGGCGAGAGGCATACAGGTGCGCTTTTCAGCGAGTGCTTTTCAGGAAAGTGCTTTCAGGGGAATTCTTTTCAGAAAAGTACCTTGCGCAGGGCGAAGGCAAAATCAGCCGGGGGAATCGCCCGGGCTGTCGGCCATCTCGCAGCCCTCCGCCAGCAGCTGCGCCCGCAGGCCGGGCCAGCTATCAACGGGGAGGGTAATGTCCACGGTTACACAATGGCCGTAAGCGGGCTCGCCACAGTGTCCGCCAGCCTGCGACACGAGAAAACGCAGGCGCGATTCCTGAGCGAAACCGCAGGATACCGTCACTGACAGTCGCGGCACGAAGGGGCGCAGCTCCACCTGCTGCAGGGCCGCTCCGACAGCACCTCGGTATGCGCGCATCAGGCCTCCCACCCCCAGCTTGGTGCCACCGAAGTAACGGCTGACGATGGCGCCGACATTACCGATTTCCTGCTTCAGCAGCAGTTCGAGCATCGGCCGTCCGGCACTGCCGCCGGGCTCGCCATCGTCATCGGACATCATCACCGTGGGATTGGCGGGGTTGCCGATCACCAGGGCGGTACAGTGATGGCTGGCATCGGGATACCGGCTGCGGGCGATTTCCAGCTGCCGCATAAAAGCCGCCCGGTCTTCCACCGGACCCAACCAGCAGATAAAGCGGCTCTTCTTTTCTTCGGTCTCACTGACAACGGGAGAGCAGGGAATCCGATAGCTCACCGGCAAATTCGTCCCAGGTCTGGTTTTGCAGTTTTTCGTAGAGCGGCTGCAGTTTGGTCTGCCAGATACGCTCGTCCACCACTCCCACATGCTTGCAGCGGATCATCCCCTCGGCATCCACCAGGAACGTCTCCGGCGCGCCGAAGACGCCGAGGTCGAGAGCCAGCCTACCCTCCCGGTCGGCGACACTGAACAGGTAGGGATTGTGGAATTTCTCCAGCCACCTGCGCGCCTCGGCGTCGTCATCCTTGAGATTGACACCGACAATGGGCACCCCCTGTTCCGCCAGCCCGTTCAGGTATGGATGCTCCACCCGGCAGGCGATGCACCAGGTGGCCCAGACGTTGATCAGATAGGGCTTTGCCGGCAGGTCGGACTTCCGCGCCAGTGTTTCGCCATCGGCGACCTTCGGCAGCGCAAACTCCGGCACCGGCTTATTCAGCAGCGCCGAGGGCATATCCTGCGGGTTGAGGGACAACCCGCGCCAGAACAGCAGCGCCAGTGCGGCGAAGATAATCAGCGGCAGAAAGAGTTTCAGTCGCGCCATGAATTCCTCTTTTCCTTTCAATCAGGCCGTCGCCGCTACAGTCGTGGCCTCGGCGGCCCGGGCCGCTTTGGCCCGGCGATAGCGCTTGTCCGCCACGGCGATGCCGCCACCCAGGGCCATCAGCACCGAACCCAGCCAGATCCACACCACAAACGCCTTGTACTGCAGGCGGATGGCCCAGTCGCCATTGGGGTTGCTCTTGTCGAGCGGTTCGCCCAGCGCCACGTACAGGTCGCGGAACAGGCCGGTATCGATGGCGGCCTCGGTCATGGTGTTGCCACCGGAAAAGTAGTTGCGCTTCTGCGGGTAGAGCTCCGTCACCGGCTCGCCATCGCGGCTGACAAACAGCACCCCCTCGAAGGCGCTGTAGTTGGGGCCGCGCACCTGGCGCACGCCATCGAAGCGAAAATCAAATCCGGCCACCTGATGGGTATCGCCGGAAGACATGCGCACATCCTTCTCGACACTGTAAACGGTGGTCAGGGCCACGCCGAGCACGGAAAACGCGAGGCCGATATGGGCCAGGTGCATGCCAAAATAGCTGGCGCGCTGGCGCCGCAAGCCCGCCAGGAGGTTCGGCGCATTGCGGCTTTTGGCGAGGATATCCGCCGCGCTGGCCGCAGTGACCCAGACGCCGGCGAAGATGCCCAGCGCCGCGCCCCAGTGGAAGTCACCGAGGGTAAACGGCAGCACCAGTGCGGCCACCAGCGCCACCACCAGCGGCAACTGCCAGGCACTCAGCAGCTGCTGCCAGCGGGTATCTTTCCAGTTGGCGTGTATGCCAAGCCCCAGCAGCACACACAGCAGCAGCATCAGCGGCACAAAGAACAGATTGAAAAACGGCGGGCCAACACTGATCTTGCCCCAGTTGAGCGCGTCCGCCAGCAGGGGGTACAGGGTGCCGGTCAGCACCATGCCCATGATCAGCACCAGCACAATGTTGTTGCCGAGCAGGAAGGTCTCGCGGGAGCGAAACGAAAACACACTGCCGGCGCTCACCGCCGGTGCCCGCAGGGCGAAGATCAGCAGCGAGATACCCACCACAATGGCGAGGAAGGTGAGGATAAAACCGCCCCGCAGCGGGTCCGTGGCAAAGGCATGCACCGAGGTCAGCACCCCGGAGCGCACCAGGAAAGTTCCCAGCAGGCTGAGGCTGAAAGAGAAAATCGCCAGCAGGATGGTCCAGCTCTTGAACAGGCCGCGCTTCTCCGTCACCGCCAGCGAGTGCATCAGCGCCGTGCCCACCAGCCACGGCATGAACGAGGCGTTCTCCACCGGGTCCCAGAACCACCAGCCGCCCCAGCCCAGTTCGTAGTAGGCCCACCAGCTGCCGAGCGCGATGCCCAGTGTCAGGAAGGCCCAGGCCACCGCCGTCCACGGCCGCGCCCAGCGCGCCCAGGCCGCATCCAGCTGGCCGCCCAGCAGCGCCGCGATGGCAAACGCGAAGGCCACCGAGAAGCCCACATAGCCCATATACAGGAGCGGCGGGTGAATGATCATGCCCGGATCCTGCAGCAGCGGATTCAGGTCATTGCCCTCCATGGGTGGGAAGGGCAGCAGGCGGTCAAAGGGGTTCGAGGTCAGCAGGATAAACAGAAAGAACCCCACCAGCACCACGCCCAGCACCGACAGCACCCGCGCCACCAGTTGCGCGGGCAATTGCCGGCTGAACAGGGCCACCGCCGCCGCCCAGCCGGCCTGAATCAGCAGCCACAGCAGGATGGAGCCCTCGTGGCCGCCCCACACCGCGGTAACCTTGTAATGGAGCGGGAGAATACTGTTGGAGTTGTTGGCCACATAGGCCACGGTGAAGTCGCTCTGGACAAAGGCCACCGTCAGGCAGACATAGGCCACTACGGTGAACCCGAGCACCCCCAGCGCCAGCGGCCGCCCGGCGGCCATCCACAGCGGGCGGGCGGCATAGCTGCCGGCCATCGGCACCACGGTCAGCGCAAGCGACAGCAGCAGGCCGATCAGCAGGGAAAAATGCCCGAGCTCCGCGATCATATCTTGGCTCCGTTGCCGCAGCTGGCTTCCGCCGTCATGGTCTCGGCCACTTCCGGCGGCGTATAGTTTTCATCGTGCTTGGCCAGCACCTGGTCGGCGCGCACACGGCCGTCCTGCAGCAGGCGACCGGTCACCACCGCCGCCTCGCCCTCGGCAAAAAGGTCCGGCAGGATCTTGTCAAACACCACCTCCAGTTCGGCCTTGCCATCGGTGAGCACAAACTGCACATCGAGGCTGTCATCGGCGCGCACCACACTGCCCGGCACCACACAGCCGCCGGCGCGAATACGCTTTTCCAGCGGCACTTCACCGGCGGCGAAGGCACTGGGTGCATAGAAGTAGTTCATGTTGCTGCGCATGGCGTAAGTCACCAGGGCCACAGCCACCGTGGAGAGAACGACCAGAATCAAAACCAGTATCAGGCGCTGTCTGCGAACGGGATGCATCGTAATCTGCTAGCTCCGAATCAATGAAGGGTTCCTGTGGGGCTCGCCGGGCGAGCTGCCCGGATCAGGCGGGTTCTGTCTCGCGGGCGCGGCTCGCCTGCACGGAGCGGCGACGGCTCTCGATCCGCCGCTGCCGTTCCAGCTCGCGCTGCAACCGCCTGCGCTGCAAGCGCGGGTACAGCGCCACTGCAGCCAGTGCCGCGAAAGTCACACCGTAGGCGGCCCACACAAAAATGCCGTGACCGTCCATGTATAAGAATGCCGTCAGGCTGTCGAACTGAAACTGCATCGCCCTACCCCGCCTTGCCTTCGCTCAAAGACTCGCCGCGCATGACCTGCTGTACCCAGCTGGTGCGCCACTCCCTCTGCAGGATTTTTTCCCGAGTGTGGGCGATCAGAGTCCAGGCATACAGACAGTAAAAACCGATAATCATGGTCAGCAGCGGGTAAAACATACTGGGGTCGATGCTGCTCTGCTGGGTAAATTTGATCGTGGCCGGCTGGTGCAATGTGAACCACCAGTCCACCGACTTGTAGATGATGGGGATATTGACCGTGCCCACCAGCGCCAGCAGCGCACAGGCCTTGTCCGCCACCTGCTCGCGGCTGAAGGCGTGCGACAATGCGATGACGCCGATATAAAGGAAGAACAGAATCAGCATGGAGGTGATGCGGGCATCCCACACCCAGTAGGTGCCCCAGGTGGGTTTGCCCCACACCGCGCCGGTAAAGAGCGCGATAAAGGTCAGCACCGCGCCGAGAGTGGCGGCGGCCCGCATGACCACAAAAGAGAGTTTCATCTTCCAGATCAGGCCAATCGCACCGCTGATGGCCATGATGTAGTAGCCCGCCAGAGCCAGGAAGGCGGCGGGAACGTGAATATAAATAATGCGGTAGCTGTTGCCCTGCTTGGCATCCTCGGGGGCAAAGCCCAGCCCCCAGATCGAACCGGCGCCGATCAGCAGCAGACTGGCCAGAGCCAGCCACGGCATCCAGGCGCTGGTCTTTTGGTAGAACCAGCGCGGCGAACCCAAGCGGTGAAACCATTGCCAGGCCAAGGGGCATACCTCCAGATTAATTGTCCAGGCTGATGCGAATCGCACCCGCTGCCGCCAGCGGCGCCAGGGCGGTTCCGCCGGCCAGCAACGCCGCCAGAATAGCCAGCTGGGGGCCGTAGGCGTAGCCATCCAGCGCCGCCTGTACGGCGCCGGTGCCGAAGATTAACACGGGCACATAGAGGGGCATAACTATCAGCGCCAGCAGCAGGCCCGCGCGCCGCAGCGCCACGGTCAGCGCCGCGCCCACCGCGCCGATCAGGCTCAAACTGGCGGTGCCCAGCAACAGCGACAGGAACAGCGCCGGATAGCCAGCCGCGGGCAGGTTCAACATCATGGCCAGTAACGGCGACAGCAGCGCCAGCGGCAGCCCCGTCACCAGCCAGTGCACCGCCACCTTGGCGAGCACGGCAAAATACAGGGGCTGGGGAGTCAACGCCAGCTGCTCCAGCGAACCATCCTCGAAATCGCTGCGAAACAGGCTCTCCTGGGACAGCAGGGTCGCCAGCAGCGCCACCACCCAGATCATGCCCGGCGCCAGCCGCGCCAGCAGCTCCGGCTCCGGGCCTACCCCCAGGGGCAACAGGGCCAGCACCGTGACAAAGAACAGCAGCGGGTTGGCAATATCGGCGCTGCGACGCAGCACCAGCAGCAGCTCACTGCGCAACAGCGCCAGAAAGCCCGGCACGCTTCGAGCCGCCGGGGCATAGTCGATCAGGGTCCGCTCAGGCGAGGACATCGACGCCCTCCTCTGCCAGCGGCGCCACCTGCGGGCTGGCGTAATCGCTCAGATTCAAGGTGTCCAGACCGGCCAGCGCCACCGGCTGGTGGGAGGTGAACAGAATGCTGCCGCCGCGGCTCAGGTGGCAGGCCATCTGCCCCTGCAGGCCGGAGACCCCCGCCACGTCCAGCGCCGCCAGGGGCTCATCGAGAATCCACAGCGGCGGCGCGGCGGGCAAAAACAGCCGCGCGAGCGCCACGCGGCGATTCTGGCCGGCGGACAACTGCTGGCAGAGACTGTCTTCAAAACCGAACAGGTCCACCTGCTCCAGCGCCCGCATCGCCTCATCGCGCCCGGCGCCGTACCAGGCCAGATTCTCGAGCGGCGTCAGGCCGCGGCGCACACCGGCGGCGTGGCCGATATAGAGAAGGTGCGCGCGCAGGTCCGGCAGCGCGCCGGGATAGTTCTGCCCATTCCAGGTGATCTCGCCGGAAAAGTCACCGGCACTGCCGATCAGGGTGCGCAACAGGGTGGTCTTGCCGGCCCCGTTGCTCCCTTCAACCTGCAGCGCCTGCCCCGCGGCCAGATCGAAATCCAGCCCGGCGAACAGCACACGCCCCTCCCGCTCACAGCAGAGCCGGCGCGCGCGCAACAGGTTGGAGGAAGGGGACTTCGGGGTCATGACGCGAATCTGCCACGCAGAGCTGATGAAAAACTGAGCGGCATTATACCGGCTATGGCAGCAAATGCATTGATTTAGCCGCGCCGCTTCGGGTGATGGCAGCGGTGCCATTGAGCGGCGCCATTGTTAGCTGCTCCGCATCCCGAGCCGGCTGGCGCTTACTAGACGCCAAGTAGACGCCAAAAGCCGTCCCCGCCAGTTCCGCGACATCCACCGGCCAGCCCGGCAGCCGCCGATGCCGCTCTCAGCGGATATCAAACAGCCGATCAAAATTGGAGACTTGCAGAATAGCCCCCACATGGTCATTGGCGTTCAGCAGGGTGACCGTCTCCGGGGGAAGTTCGGTATTTGATCCGAAGCAGTGATCGCGCAATAACAGCAGCATACCCAGCGCCGCGCTGTCCAGGTGTGTGGTATGGGCGAGATCGATACTGAGGCGGCTCGGTGTTTGCGGCAGGCTGCTGTAGCTGTGCAGGAAGTCCCGGTGCAAATTGAAATTAAACCTGCCGAACACACGAATCGTCAGGTGGCTTCCACAGGAAGAAATCTCCGAGGTCAGCCTCGAAGCATCGGGTCTGTCGTTTGCCATTTGGAAGGTCCCTCTTCCTGGCGTTTTTTCTTACGCTGGTTTTATCGTTGTTGTTATTTGCCTCTATCAGCGCCCCGCGCCATGTGTTGTGGCGCTCGTGACTGCGTTGCCATCGGATCTTCTTAACAGAGTCTTCTTAACAGAGTCTTCTTAACAGAGTCTTCTTAACAAAGCCTTCTTAAGAGGGCCTTCTTAACTGGATCTTCTGGCGGATCTTTTCAGCCGGGTCCTATGCCGGGAGTTTTCCCGGTGCTTTCCAGGTGCTTTCCCGGTGCTTTCCCGGTGCTTTCCCGGTGCTTTGCAGCCCGACCTGCAAACGGCAGGCTAGGGGAAGGGAAAGTAGCCCAAGTAGGGCCAGGGCAAGTAAGGCAGGGCGCATCCTATCACACGCCTGCTTGTGAGGTTTTTTACTTCTTTTAACCCTATCTCTCTTTTATATATCTACATCCTGCCTCTAAACAGCTACATCCATCTAGACAGCTACATCTCGGCAGCTAAATCTCGGCAGCTACACCTCGACAGCTACATCTAGGCACCCGGAACCCGGTATCTCGGTGGCCGGTGTCGGCATTTCCCTGGCTCGACAGGCACTGATTCGCGGGTCTGGGGCTATTGCTGGGTTGGTTTGCAGGTTCCGGCTTGCACCGCCTGCCTTTTATTCTGGACGAGGACAGGGCGAAAGCCCTCAAGGGTTTCACGGTCTTTACCGCGCCAATCAAGTTCACACCGCAACAAGTTCACACCGCAACAAGTTCACAACCGTAAAAAGGCGAGAGGCGCCGTCTCCGGCGCCTCTCGTTTCTCTCATCAAAACTCTAAGTCGTAGTCCATTAACTCACGCCTGAGGCGCATTTCTTCTAGTTTGTCCTCCACCATCCGCCGGGCATCCGTGGGTGGTTGGGAGGTTGCCTGACGAAGTATCTCGTTGGCGATGTGTGGGATGTCGTCGTGATCAAATTCAAAGTCTTTTTCGCTAACGTTTCCGCTCATACGAAACTCCAGAATATCGATCTGCTAAACGCAGAAACACCCTTGTTTTTGTTGTTGTGCCACTGCAGATTAATCAGCTTCAAGAGCCCCGGTCAAGAAAAATTTACAGCGCGGAAACATCTTTTTTAGCGCCCTGGAAGCACCGTTTCACGACAGAAAAAACATTCCCCCAACAAGCCCTCTACAAGTGCCAAATTAGCGCCTTTCCGCGACGAATTTGCGACAGTTTTTCAACGTTGCCATGAAGATGCGGAAGGCACCGCTTCGTTACCTTTTTGCGACTGCTGTTACCAGGGGTTACACAGCGACCGCCGCATACCTGCGCGACCGAAATCGGCCCCGCTCCACCGCTCCCCTCTGCTGGAAATCCCCCCCAGAAACCAGCGCAGCAGAGGCCACTGATAAGCGGTTGCCAGACCATGAAAAGGCCGTTGAGAGATCATAAAGGGACAGGCGCAAAAAGCGGCGATACAGATGGCAGACACCACCCCATGACAGCGAGAGCCGCTGGCGCTAGAATAGCGCCCCTCTTGTGACTGCCTGAGCGGTTATGACTGGATATTCTGCATTGCCTGTCAGGCCTGAGCAGCTTTCCAGTTCGGGAATATCCGAGGCCAACACTGGTCCGGTAGCCCGATACCGCCGATAGCCCAATATTGGGCCACTATTAAGGCCATCAGAAAGTCATCAGACTCCCGAAGCCCCCGTCGGTTAACAGGATAAACCACGGACCTCCTAAGTCCGCACTGCAGGTTCGAGTCCTGCCGGGGGCGCCACTTCCTCAATTCCTGACACCCCTGACACCCCTGACACCCGCGCCTCCTCTCGTTTATGGAGTCTGCACCTGCCTAAGAACCGAGCAGGCCGTGGCGGCTTATCGGTCCGCCTGCGGAGAACCCTCCGGTGGGTAATCCAGGGTATTTTTGCGTTTGCTGCGCTGTTCCGGGGTAAAGGTTGGAAACGGCATCTCGTGGGCGGCCGCCCAGCCCCGCACCTGCGCCTCGGCCGCCTCGCTGCGCGCCATATCCAGGCCGGTGTCCTTCGAGTAATAGAGCGTCCGCGAGGGGAAGGCGAAGCCGGTTCCCGCGTCGCGCACAATATCCAGAGTGCGCAACAGGATATCCTCCCGCACCGCCCGGAAATCGAAGTAGTCGTTGGTATTGATATCCACGCGCACCTCCACATCCAGCGAGCTGTCACTCATACCGACGAAACGCACTGAGGGCTCCTCGTCCACCACCCGGGGGTGGGCAACCAGCATTTCCCGCAGGGAAACCAGCACAAAGCGCAGCTGGTCCACCGTGGTTTCATAGCGAAGGCCGAGTGTGGCGAGAAACAGGATCGTCGAGCGCGTGCTGTAATTGACGATATGCATCTTGGAGAAGTCGGCATTGGGTATCGTGGTGAGGGTATTGTCGACCCCCCTGATGCGGGTGGAGCGCATACCAATCGACTCCACTGTGCCGATGCGCTGAAAGTCGGGGCCCGAGTCCTCTCCGTAACGGCAGAAATCCCCCACCCTGACCGGCTTGTCGCCAAACAGGTTCAGGCTGCCGATAAAATTCTCCAGTGACCCCTGCGCCGCCAGTGCCACCGCGATACCACCGACGCCAAAGCCCGCCAGCAGGCTGAATAGCGGCGCACCCAGCCGCGCACTGAGAACAAAGAGAATGGCGATAATGGCAATCACGCCCAGCGTGCGAGCGACAAATCGCAGCAAGTGCGCGTCGAGGCTCTCCCCCTCCACCCTCGGGGAGCGGCTGATAAATACCTCCACGAGGACCATCGGCAGCTGCCAGACAAACCATGCCAGCGCAAAATAGAACAGCGCCTCGCCCCCCAGCGACAGCCATTCGGCGACCACGTCCGTCAGCGTCAGCTGCTGGCTGACAAAAGTGATCAGCGGGCGGATGCTGACCAGCAGGCTCAGCGGCAGAACAAATCGGCTCAAGTGCCGCCGCTGCTCATCCCGGCCCGACAGCCGCAGCGACACCCGCCGGATCAGGCCCAGCGCCAGTACATACAGAGCCAGCACAACGCACAGCGCCAGCCACTTCCAGACCGCCTGGCGGAAGATGTCGCGCTTCATCCACGCGGGAAAACTCTGGATCAGGCCCGGAGAAATCAGCCAGCCGGACATGCTCAGGTAGGGACGCATCTCCGCGTAGTTGCGCAGGGGGATCTCGCGACGATAGGCAAGATGACGGGTGCGCCCATAGAACTCCGCCGCGCGGGCAACGGTGTCGGCGGAGAAGACAAATTTCCCGGTCTGCGGGCCCTCGGCCACCCGCACCAGGGTGATGTCGGTATGGGGGATGGTCCAGCTGACGGATTTGGCCACCCCTCCGTCATCGCGATCACCAGCCACGCCGGACTGGCCACTGGCGCTGTCACCGCCCAATGACGGCTTGCCCGTCGCGCCGCCCAGATCCCCCTCCTCCACGGCAACAGCGGCCATCTCGGACAGGGTTTCCGTGCCGGGAATCTCCTCCAGCGGCGGCAGCTCGATGCGGCTCAACACTTCATACAGGTAGATCATTGCATCACTACCCATCTCCTCCCGCGCTGCCGGGGGAATCTCGCTGAGATCGAGCAGCTGCATCACCTTCTGCATGCGCCGGCGCACCTCCAGGGCGACCTCCTGGGCCGGCTCATCCCAGAACTGTTCCACCACCAGCTCGGCAATGCTGTCGGTCTCGGCGAGGAAGCTCTGTATTGTGGCGCGCGGGGTGTCGTGCTGCAGCGGGCTGAGCGGGTGCTCCTCCAGCATACCGGCCGCCACCTCCGCCTCCTCTCCCAGGCTGCCGGCAGCGCGACTTTCCGTCCCGGCTTTTTTTGCCTGCGGCTCCGCCTGCGCAGCCTGAACAGTCAAAGCGGCCACCAGCAGGCACAGGCCGGCAGCGAGCAGCCGGCCCCACCGAGCTGAAACAAGGGAAATGCTGTAAGTGCTGTAAGTGCTGAGAGAGCCCCGCATAGACATGGCGCTGTCGAATCATCCCCCGGGCATTGGCTGCGCTGAACCGGCGCACTGACGTCGGTTCAGCGTGCGGATGCTCAAAACATAGCCGACAGGGGCGGCCCGGGCGGATCTGAGGCGTGGCCTGAAGGCGGAAATGTCGGCGCTTTCTGCCGGCTGCGCGGTATTCCCCCTGTTGCCACCCTTTCTCTCTTCTCACCACACCCCTGGGCAGGCTATTTCCCCGACAGCAACCGCCATACCCGGCCTATACCCAAGCCCCGGCCCAGCCTCTATCCCGACCACGCCCCTGTATCCGCGCCGCCGCAGGCGGGCGCGGGAAGGGTTCTGTCGGTGTCTGGCGCCCTGAAACCTGGCGCCTTAAAACCCGCACCCGGCCACCAGCTACCGCTCCGTTCATTTGATTTTTTTATAGCGCCAATTTAAAGCTTAAAATTCTTCAATCACTGCGCACCCACTAGTATTCCCTGCTAACGTCGGGTTCGCTGCACGGCGGGCTCACTGCACATAACACCCCAAAGCACTTTTCATCACACAACCCGGAGGCTCCATGAAAGTCCTGATGGTTCTCACATCCCACGATCAACTCGGCGACACCGGCCACAAAACTGGCTTCTGGCTCGAGGAATTCGCCTCGCCCTACTATGTGTTCCGGGACGCCGGTGCTGAAATCACCCTCGCCTCCCCCAAGGGCGGCCAGCCGCCTCTGGACCCCAAGAGCGATGCGCCGGATTTCCAGACCGCCGCCACCGAGCGCTTCCAGAAGGACGAGGCCGCACAACAGGCGCTGGCCAATACCCTGCCCCTCGGCGAGGTAAGCGCCGACGATTTCGATGCGGTCTTCTACCCCGGAGGCCACGGCCCCCTGTGGGATCTCGCCGAGAGCGAAGTTTCCCGCGCCCTGATCGAGACCTTCTTCCAGGCCGGCAAGCCCGTTGCCGCGGTCTGCCACGCGCCGGGGGTTTTCCGCCACACTCTGGGCAGCGACGGCAAGCCGCTGGTCAGCGGCAAGCAGGTCACCGGCTTCAGTAATTCCGAGGAAGCGGCGGTGGAGCTGACCGATGTGGTGCCCTTCCTGGTGGAGGACATGCTGAAAGGAAATGGCGGCATTTACTCCAAGGGCGACGACTGGCAAAGCCACGTGGTGAAAGACGGCCTGCTGATCACCGGCCAGAACCCGGCCTCTTCGGAGGGCACTGCGGAAGCCCTGCTGCAGCTGCTGCGCTAGGTCATGCTCCGGTAGACTCTGCTCCGACGGATACCGATCGGTTGGAAGCCCTCCGGATAACCGTCCTGATAACAGCTCCCGAGCCATACCGCCGGGGCTGTTATCACAGTACGGCCTGTGGTCGGCGACTGCCGGGCGAGCAGAATCTTAATCCGAACCTGCCCCTCAACAGCGCCTTCGCCTGCCGGCTCAGCCGCAGGCGGCAATGACAAACGGGTTGTGGTTCCCCTGCACCGCCGCGATCCGGCGATCCCGCTCACACTCCGCGGGATCGACCGGGTCATTGCGATGCCACGCCTCAAACAGCCTTAACTGCGCATCCGCAATGGCCAGACCATACGCCCCGGCCATATAGAAATAGGTGCGCGCGATATCCCCGCGCCGATGCCGCGGCGGCTCCACCGCGCGCTGCTTGAAATCCACCCGGAATGCCACCGCCCCATACTGCCCGGAAGGGTAGCCACCGCCGCTGCCAAACTCCGTGAAACGGTAATTGCTGCGATCGCCATTGAGCTCGCCGATGGCCGGCACCAGGTTATGCAGATCCGCCTCGGCCATGGCGAAGAGCGGGTCCGAGTCCGCGCAGTTACGGCGTCCGCCCTGCTGCCAGCACTGGCGCTGGTGACCGATGGCCCAGGCCGGTACCACATGCTCCCACTCGATACGACTGGCCCGGTTGGCGTTCTTGCGCGGCTTGTAGCCGCAGCTGTCCCACTCCGGCAGCAGTTTTTTGCCGCTGGCGCGAAAGCGGCAATTGGCATAGAAGCTGTACTGCATATCCGGCGAGTGATAGACCGATTCCTGCAGAACCCGCTTGGCCTGCCGGAAACTGGTTATTTGATCGCCGCGCACCGGCGCCGTGTGCGCGGGCGCGGCCGGGGCAGGCGCTGTGCGGTGACAGTGGCGCTCCCCGCGCGCGCTGTCGTTATGGCAGCCGCTGGCATCCACCCCGCCACCGTGGGCCAGCGCAGTGAAAGGGACCAGAAAGGCCAGAGGAATAAGAGAAACCAAACAGAAAATCAGCCGCGGCGCCCGCATAAAACATCCACCATTATTCGAATAATAATTAGTAGATTTTGACGCCAAAAAACGCACTCAGCCAGTGCAAAATACACAGCCGCCCCAAATGTTCACTGTTCTTTCTGTGCAGGGATTTGCGGAGAACTTCTAAAGAAATTACCGGCTTCTGTATCAAACTGTTGTTAAATCACTACTTTTGAAGCGAAATCCCCCCAGCCACTAGCCCCGCCACTGACAACTATAAAGATCTAGCCCCAAATAGATAAAAACTATTTTTATGCAGTTTCCACTGTCGCCGGAATCGTGGAACCTGTCACTTGAAAACTCTTGTTCCACGTGGAGCTGATCGAATTTTGTGCCATGAGCGCAGCCCTCTGCCCGCGCTGTTACTCATCAGCGCCCAGCCCAAAACCAGCCCAGCCCAGCCCAGGCCAGCTACCAAGACCAGCTCTCACACCACACCCAAAGCAATATTTGATGCCCACCACCGCAGCAAAAATTCACCTCATCGATACTGTATATATAAACAGCACTCGCAACCCGCAAGAACCTTTGCACAGACTGCCCGGCAGCGCAAAAGGGCCGCACGAAAAACACATGAAAAACAAAAAACTGAATAAAAAGGCTGTATAAAAAAGCGCAGAAAAGACTGAATGGAAAAACCGCATGGGAAGGCCGCATAAAAGGAATGCGCAAAGGGAATGCGTAAATAGAGTGCGAGCAAGGAGTATGTGAAAGGAATACGGAAAGAGCGTGCAGGAAATCAGATTAGGCAGTCACAGCAGGAAAACGATATTCAATAACAGCCAGCTACCCGGTGCGGGCCACCGGTAACTGGCGAAAGTCCGTGGTGTAGGCCGGCGACAGGTGCGCCCGCTTCATTTGCCACTCATCCGACAGCCGGGCACTGGCCAGCACCACGCCACCCCGGCCGAAGCGCTGGTTGATATCCGCGAGGCAGGCGGACAGGCGCTCTTTATGGTCATGATGGTCGAGGTTATTCTGCTGAACGCGATTATTCTGCTGGCTTGGGTTATCTTGATTATCACGGTTATCTCGGTCACCGCAGGCGCTTCCAAACAGATCGTGCTGCTGCTCCCGGGCCCGCTCCAGAGCCGAGAAACAGACGGAGGCGCGCCGGTATTCCCGCCCCGCTAAAAACACTTCTTTGAGCGCACTGCGTGCGGCGGCGGTCAGTACCTGCAGGTCTTTTACCGCTGGGCGAAACTCCGCGTGGCCGGATAAATACCGCCAATCGCCACCGGGCTCCCGGGCCTGCACACTCACGGTCAGGCGGCCGGTCACGCCATCCTGCGCCGACAGTTTTTCACCGGCCAGCTGCACATGGTTGGCCACCGCCGCCATCACATCATCAAACTGCGTGAGCCGCCGGCCAAACATTCGCCCCGAGACAATCTCATGTTTGGCCTGATCCAGCGGCGCCAGTTCAATACAGGGAACGCCCTGCAGCTCACGCAGCGTCCGCTCCAGGGTCACGCCAAACGCTTTGCGAATCGTCGGCACATGCGCCGCTGCCAGGTCCCAGGCGGTATGGATGTCCAGCATCGCCAGGCGCCTGGCGATGCGGCGCCCCACGCCCCACACTTCGCCCACCGGCAGCTGTTTTAACAGCTGCTGGCGGTGATACTCGCTGCCCACCTGCAATACGCCACCGGGCACGCCCAGCGTCTTGGCAAAGTGGTTGGCGGCCTTGGCCAGCGTGCGCGTTGGCGCAATGCCGGCGCAGCAGGGCATCGAGGTCCACTGCTGTACCGCCGCGACCAGGCGCTGGCAGTGTTCGGCGAGCCCCGCACCAAAACCGTGAAAATGCAGGAAGCTCTCGTCGATACTGTACTGCTCCACTTGCGGGCAGAACTGCTCCAGCGAAGCCACGAAGCGCATCGACATATCGTGATAGAGCGCGTAGTTGCTGCTGCGGGCCACCACGCCCCGGGCCCGGAACAGGTCGCGCACCTCGAACTCAGGCACCCCCATCTTCACCCCCATGGCTTTCACTTCCGCACAGCGCGCGATCACGCAGCCGTCATTGTTGGAATAGACCGCAACCGGTTTGTGCCGGATAACCGGGTCAAAGGCGCGCTCGGAAGACACATAGAAGTTGTTGACGTCCACCAGGGCGATCTGGGTGGCGCAGTGATCCCAGCGTTTCACGCTACCCCCGGTGTCTGGTGAGGCTGGCGATAACCACCCCATCCAGATCGTATTGCGGTGCGCGCTCCAGAACGATGTCCGGGTAGGCCGCGTTGCCGGCCACCAGCCGCGGCGGCCGGCACCGGTACTGCTTGACCAGAAAGCCGTCGCTACAGCCGGCGATGACGATATCGCCATCGTGCAGTTCGCTGCTGCGATCCACCACCAGCAGGCTGCCGTGATCAATACCGTGGGCAATCATGGAGCGCCCGTCAGCCTTGACGAGATAGGTGGCATGGGGGCGGCGCACAAGCCAGTCGTGGATTGAGGCCGGCTGCCGGCCGGGGTCCGGGCGCCGCCGGAACAGCCGAATGGAGGCGGCGACCACGGTGGCGCTCTCACCGGCAAGCAGGCGGCGGTCGCACTCCCCGGACCACTGCAACAGGGGCTCTTCCCCCCCCACCCAGAGCCAGTCGCCCGCGACCGGGCGCAATGACTGGTCCAGCACCTGATAACGGCCACTCTCCCCCTCCGTGGTGACCAGCTGGCAACTGGCGCGACTGGGCCAGAGCCAGTCGTCCAGTATCAGGGGTTTGGCCGCATAGGCCGCCGCCGGCGACGGGAATCCGGCCGAGACGGTGACGGGTAACAGCGGAACGGGGGTGACTGTATGCATAACCAGTATTCTGGTCTGCCCCCGCGTCCCGGTCAAGAAGCATGGCGCGCCAAAACCCCTCTCCAGTGTTCAGCGAATCAACCGGAATCGGTTCCCCGGTGGCCACGGCAAACATGAGGCTTGCACGGCAAGCTGGCCCGGGAAGGCACAAAAAAAGCGAGCCCCAGACGAGGCTCGCTTTGCGTTGGCGGAACTCGGGTCATCAATGGCCCGCAGGCCGCCCCTGATACTCAGGCTGTGCTGAAAGTACAGCCTGAGACTCCGCAGCGTCAGGACTGCCGCAGGTCAAACCGGTCCAGGGTCATGACCTTGGTCCAGGCTTTAATGAAGTCCTGCACGAACTTCTGCTCGTTGCCGTTCAGGGCGTAAACCTCGGCCACGGCGCGCAACTCTGAATTAGAGCCGAAGATCAGGTCCACCGGGGACGCGGTCCATTTCTCCCGGCCGGTTTCGCGGTCATAGCCCACGTAAAGGCCGTTTTCCTCCGGGGACTTGCGCCACTGGGTGGACATGTCCAGCAGGTTGACGAAGAAGTCGTTGGTCAGGGTGCCGGGGCGATCCGTAAACACGCCGTGTTTGACATCCTTGTGGTTGGCGCCAAGGGCGCGCATGCCGCCGACCAGCACCGTCATCTCCGGCACGCTGAGGGTCAGCAGGTTGGCGCGGTCAACCAGCATATCCACCGGCGTGTAATGCGCTTCGCTGCTGTAGTAATTGCGGAAGCCATCGGCCTTGCGCTCGAGGAAAGCGAAGGACTGAACGTCGGTCTGCGCCTGCGAGGCGTCGTTGCGACCGGGCTGGAAAGGCACGGTGACGCTGTGACCGGCCTGCTGCGCCGCCTGCTCGATGGCCGCCGCACCGGCGAGAACAATCAGGTCGGCCAGCGAAACCCGCTTGCCTCCGCTCGCCTTGCGGTTGAAGTCCTGCTGAATGGCCTCCAGCCGGTCCAGCACCTTGTCCAGCTCCTGCGGATCATTCACCGCCCACGCATTCTGCGGCGCCAGACGGATACGCGCACCATTGGCGCCACCGCGCATATCGGTACCGCGGAAGGTGGAGGCGGAAGCCCAGGCGGTGCGCACCAGTTCCGGCACGCTCAGGCCGCTGTCCAGTACCCGCGCCTTCAGTTTCTTGATATCGCGCTCGTCGATCAGCTTGTAGTCCACCTCGGGGATCGGGTCCTGCCACACCAGCACTTCGTCCGGCACTTCGTCACCCAGGTAGCGGATACGCGGGCCCAGGTCGCGGTGGGTGAGCTTGAACCAGGCTTTGGCGAAAGCCTGTTGGAACTCCTCGGGGTTTTTCTGGAAGCGCTCGGAAATCTTGCGGTATTCCGGGTCGAAACGCAGCGACAGGTCCGTGGTGAACATCATCGGCGCGTGGCGCTTGTTGGGTATATGGGCGTCGGGGATGAACTTGACCTGCTCGGCATTCTCCGGCTCCCACTGGGTGGCGCCGGCCGGGCTCTTGGTTTTCACCCACTCGAAGCCGAACAGGTTGTCCAGGAACTGGCTGCTCCAGGCAATCGGGTTGGCGGTCCAGGCGCCTTCCAGGCCACTGGTGACGGTGTCTTCCGCGTTGCCTTTGCCGCACTTGCCCTGCCAGCCGAGGCCCTGTGCCTCAATGGGGGCGCCAGCCGGGTCGGCACCCAGGCAATCGCCTTTTTTAGCCCCGTGCGCCTTGCCGAAGGTGTGACCACCGGCGATCAGCGCCACGGTTTCCTCATCGTTCATGGCCATGCGGCCGAAGGTCTCGCGGATGCGCTCGGCGGCGGCTTTCGGGTCCGGGTTGCCGTTGGGGCCTTCCGGGTTGACGTAGATAAGACCCATGTGGTCGGCCGCCAGCGGCTTCTCCAGCTTGTCGCCCTTGAAGCGTTTGTCGTTGCCCAGCCACTCGCGCTCGGAACCCCAGTACACCACATCGGCTTCCCAGTCGTCTTCGCGGCCGCCGGCAAAGCCGAAGGTCTCAAAGCCCATGGATTCCAGCGATACGTTGCCCGCCAGCACCATCAGGTCAGCCCAGGAAATACTGTTGCCGTACTTCTGCTTCACCGGCCACAGCAGGCGGCGCGCCTTGTCGAGGTTGACGTTGTCGGGCCAGCTGTTCAGCGGCTCGAAGCGCTGCTGGCCGCCACCGGCGCCACCGCGTCCATCATAGACTCGGTAGGTGCCGGCGCTGTGCCAGGCCATGCGGATAAAGAATGGGCCGTAATGCCCGTAGTCCGCCGGCCACCAGTCCTGGGAGGTGGTGAGCACGGTCTCGATATCTTTCTTGACCGCATCCAGGTCCAGCTTGCTGAAGGCTTCGGCGTAATCGAAGTCCGCGCCCATGGGATTGGATTTCTGCGCGTGCAGCCGCAGCGGCGCCAGGTCGAGCTTGTTGGGCCACCAGTCCTGGCTGGACATTGTGCTGTTGGAAATCGTGGCACTGGACGCGCCGGACTCGGGTGCCGCGTGGGCGTTGGCGGAGATGGCCGTTGCCAGCGCCACGGCCAGAGGAAGGGCTCTCTTCAACATGAATTGCGTTCCTTATCGTGTTTGTTGGTGTCAACAATCGAACGGGCAAATCCTATAGCGCCACGCAATACGCTTGAAATTAGACCTGGTTATTGCCGTGATAGCGGCGGGCAATGTCCTGCCTGCCGCCGCTCATCCGCCGCCCCGGGACCGCGATAAAAGCAGGTTGTTTTTTGGACAAAACGCGCAGAGCGACACGACCAGAGCACACCTTTTCCCGCAGGCTGCGACGGCGATCACTTTCATTGCCCAGCGCCTTTGGGCTCCGCTCACCGGCTCTTCGTCATCGCCGGGCCTGTATCACCGGCTTTGCTCCGAGCTTCTCCTGTACCCTCACTTTGCCCCTCATCTTCTGCCTTCTGGCTTCTCTCTCCACTCTTCTCCTCTCCACTCGCCCTTCTCTCTTCTCTCTTCTTCCTTCACTCTGCACTCAGCACTCTTCTCTTCACTGACGCCCTCCCCCTCGGGCGCGCGCTCCTTTACGTATGTGTCTTGACGCTTATCTTCGTTTGCATCTTCGTTTGCCGTTTCACCCGCCGTTCCCGTGTCACACCTTCCCTCTCCGCGCACCCTTTCCCTGTCGCAGGAAGCGCTCTGGCTGTTTGTATCAGCGTCACTGGCTCGCACATTTTTGCGACATGGGAAAAAACTTTTCCGCGGCCGCATCCAAATCCGTGCCCGGCCTCGTCCATCAAGCGAGAGGAAAAATGGCATTCGTCGCCGATCCGGCTCACTCCAGCTTCAGGGCATAGCCAATTGCCACTGGTGCGTGATCTGATCAATTCAGATTCACACCGGCCTATTCGCTGATGAATTTCTCAACTCAGGCAAGATGAGAACAATGAAGAAAAAAATCCTTAACGCTGTGGCGCCAGTGGCAGTGCTGATGCTGGGCATTGTCGCCGTGCAGCTGATGAACGCCGCCAAGCCGGCCCCGGAAAAAAAAGAAGAAGAGCCGCGCCGGGTTTCGCTGCTCTATGCAGAGGCGCATAAAGATTCGGTGCATCTTGCCGTAACCACTCAGGGGGAGGTTCGTGCGCATACCGAAATCGATCTCATCCCACAGGTCTCCGGCCGCATCACCAATATTTCGGCAGGCTTCGCCGACGGCGCCGGGTTCGAGGCGGGCGAAACGCTGATCCAGCTGGACGACGCCGACTATCAACTGGCACTGGCCCGCGCCGAGGCCGGTGTCGCCCAGGCGGAAGTCCTGTTGCTGCAGGCCAAAGCGGCGGCGGCGATCAAGCGCCAGCAGTGGCTGTCCATTCATCCCAACCGGGAGCCGACACCGCTGCAGGTGAACCTGCCGCAGGTGAAGGAAGCCGAAGCGGGCCTGCGTTCGGCCAGGGCGGAACTGGCCGACGCGAAACTCAATCTGGCGCGGACGAAGATTCAACTGCCGTTTCGCGGACGGGTAATCCGCCGTGATGTGGGCGTGGGTCAGTATGTCACCGCCAATACGCCGCTTGGCCGTGTATTCGCCACTGACCGGGTGGAGGTGCGCCTGCCCCTGACCGACACCCAGCTTCAGGAACTGGGACTGCCGATGGGCTTTGAATCCTCGCTGCAGACTCCGGGGCCGGCTGTGACCTTGTCCGCTCAGGTCGGGCGGCAGCCGCGCCAGTGGCACGGGCGCATCGTGCGCACCCAGGCGGCCGTGGACCAGCAGACCCGCCTGATTTATGCCGTGGCCGAAGTCCACGACCCTTACGGCGAGGGCGCCAGCGACGGTGTCCCGCTCGCGGTGGGCCTGTTCGTCACCGCCGAAGCCGTGGGCGTGCAGGCGCATCAGGCACTGGTGCTGCCGCGCAATGCGCTGCGCAACGCCGACAAGGTGTACGTGATCGACGAGAACAACCGCCTCGATATTCGCACGGTGGACGTGCTCTCCACTTCCGAGGATCGCGTGGTGGTGGCCTCGGGCCTCGCGGATGGTGAGCGCGTGGTGACCTCCACTATTGCCAACGCGGTGGACGGCATGGCGGTTCAGCCCATGACCCAGCTGGCGCAGAAATAACGGAGCTTACCCATGAATAGATTGATTGAGTGGTGGGCCAGCAACAGTGTCGCCGCCAACCTGGCCATGCTCGGTATCTTTGTGGCCGGTCTTCTCGGCTTTGGCATGATGGAGCGGGAAATGGACCCGCAGGTGCGCTTCCCCGGGCTGGAAATCAGCGTGCCCTGGCCGGGCGCCGCGCCACAGGAAGTGGAGGAACAGATTGTCGCCCGCATCGAGGAGGCGGTCAGTGACCTGGACAATATCGAGTGGGTGCGCTCCACCTCGGCCGAGGGTTTTGGCCAGGTCTATATCCTCGCGGAGTCCAATGTGGATTTCCCCCGCTTTATGAACGACATCAAGATTCGGGTGGACGGGATTTCCTCGTTCCCCCGCGATATCGAGCCGCCGCAGGTACAGCAGTGGGTCAACCGCCAGGAATTTATTCGCGTGGCGGTGCACGGCGACCTCGGTGAGCGGGAACTGAAACGGCTGGCTGAACAGCTGCGTCGGGAGGCGGCGACCCTGCCGGCGGTGTCGGTGGTGAATCTATTCGGCACCCGCATGGAGGAAGTCTCCATCGAAATCAGCGAGCTGGCCCTGCGCCGCTACGGCATGACCTTTCAGGAGGTGGCCGAGGCCATCCGCGCAAGCTCCCTCAACCAGTCCGCCGGCACCGTGCGCACCGAGGTGGGCAGCTACCAGCTGAAGGTGCGCAACCAGGCCGACTCCGAGCGGGAGTTTGCCAATATCATCGTGCGCCAGACCGCCGATGGCGGCACCATTCGGGTGGGCGATGTGGCCACCGTGGTGGATGGTTTCGAGGATAACGAGATACTAGCCACCCTGAACGGCGAGCCGGCGGTGCTGCTGCAGGTGATGAGCACCGAAACCATGGATATCCTCACCGCCTCGGAGTCGATTCGCAGCTGGATCGCCGAGCGGCGCAGCACCCTGCCCGGCGGTGCCGAGCTGACGCTGTGGACCGATAATGCCGAGGATTTCCGCAGCCGCCTGGATACCATCGGCTCCTCCGCCTTTCAGGGTCTGCTGCTGGTACTGCTGGTGCTGGTTTTCAGCCTGCGCCCGAAGGTCGCCTTCTGGGTCGCGATTGGCATCGCCACCGCCTACGCCGGTGCTTTTGTGCTGCTGCCGAGCGTGGGCGTATCGCTGAATATGCTGTCCACCTTTGCCTTCCTGCTGGTACTGGGGATTGTCGTCGACGATGCCATCGTGGTCGGAGAAAGTATTCACACCCAGTCCCACAACCCGGAGTTCCAGCATGAAGGCGGCGGCCTCAAAGCCGCGGTGCTGGGTACGCAACTGGTGGCCAAGCCGGTCATCTTTGCCGTGGTCACCACCATCCTCGCTTTCCTGCCATGGATTTTTATCAGCGGCTCCACCAGCGAGTTCACCCGCCATATCACCTGGGTGGTCATCCTCGCGCTGCTTTTCTCGCTGATCGAATCCCTGTTTATCCTGCCGGCGCACCTGCGCAAACTGAAGCCGCGCACGGAGCTCGGGCGCTTTGGCCGCATCCAGAAAAAGATCGCCGACGGCATCGTGCACTTTGCCGAGACCCACTATCGCCGCACCGGCCAGTGGGCCGTGGATCGCCGCTACCTGACCCTGAGCATTTTTATTGCGGTACTGATGATCGGCTTCGGCATGTTCGGCAGTGGCTGGGTGAAGAAAAGTTTTATGCCGGAAATTGAATCCGATGAGGTGATCGTCAACGTGGTCATGCCGGAGGGCGCACCTTATAGCCGGGCCCTAGAGGTACTGGCACAGCTGCAGGCTGCGGAGCAACGCCTCGAGGATGAAGTCAACCAGCGCACCGATGGCCAGGGCGTGCTGATTGAAAACTGGTACACCCGCTCACGGCGCGACAGTGTTATGGCCATTGTCAAACTGGCGCCGCCGGAAGTGCGGGAAATGTCGGCCAAGGATGCAGCCCTGCGACTGCGGGAACTGCTGGGCGAAATTCCGGATGCGAAAGAGGTCTCGGTCCAGTACGCACTGGGTAACAACGAGCCCGGCTTCGAGCTGTCCATCCGCCACCCGGACCTTGATGTACTGCGCTCCGCCACCGCCGAACTGGAAACCCAGCTGCGCACCTACGAGAGCCTGTACGATGTGCGCAACAACCTTGAGGCTGCCTCGGAGGAAATTCGCATCGACCTCAAGCCCGGCGCAGCCAAGCTCGGACTGACCCTCGCGGAGGTCAACCGTCAGGTGCGCCAGGCATACTTCGGTGAAGAAGTGCAGCGCCTGCCCCGCGCCGGCCAGGATGTCAAAGTCATGGTTCGCTACCCGCTGCAATCCCGCCGCTCTATCGAGAGCCTCAAGGACTTTCGCGTGCGCACCGCTGATGGCCACGAAGTGCCGCTGCTGGCGGTCGCCGAGCTGGAATACGCACCTGGCATCAAACGTATCCAGCGCTGGAACGGGCACCGCGCAGTGCGGGTGATGGCGGACCTGAAAGACGATGTGCGCGGCGAAATTATGAAGGATCTCAACCAAAACTATTTTCCCGAGTGGGAAAATCGCTACCCGGGCATTGTCCGTGGCACCGTCGGTCAGGCCGAGGGCCAGAAGCGCTTTATTCAGGAAGTGCTCGGCCTTTACATCATGGCTTTCTTCGCCATGTACAGCCTGCTGGCGGTGGCCTTCCGCAGCTATTCCCAGCCAATACTTATTTTGGTCGCCATACCCTTTGCCTTTGTCGGCGCCATTTTCGGGCACGCCGCCACCGGTATGACCATGGCGATTTTCAGCTACTTCGGCATTGCCGCGGCGGCGGGCGTGGTGGTCAACGATAACCTGGTGCTGATGGACCACAATAACCGCCTGCGGGATCAGGGCATGCCCCCCATGCAGGCGATTGTGGAGGCCGGCGTGGCCCGCTTCCGCCCCATCCTGCTCACCACGGTCACCACCATCGTCGGCCTGATGCCAATGATGCTGGAGCGCAGCATCCAGGCGGCCTTCCTGCAACCCATCGTGGTGGCGCTGGCCTTCGGAGTATTCATCGCCTTTTTTGTCACCCTGCTGCTGGTGCCAGCACTTTACGGCATCGGCCTGGATATGGGCGCAGGCGCGCGCCGGGCAAGGCAGACCCTAGTCGGCGCTTTAGCTGGGAAAGCATCCGCTGGCCAATTGACGGTGGACTGATCTCGCACAAAAACAAGCCCAGCCCCGGCGGAATCATTCGCCGGGGCTTTTCCTGATTGTGGCAGTGTGCCCGCTTGCTGACGGCTGTGTGATGACGTGTAACAACTATGTGGCCACGACCCAACCTGCGACGTGGCGGAGAGTGATCTGGTAGAGAGTTGCGCGGTGGAAAGTGATGCGGTGGAAAGTAACGCGGTGAAAGTAACGCGGTTGGAGGTGATATGTGACGCAGTGAGCAATAAGCCCGGGACTGTGTGAACGATAAGCCGAGACCGTGTGAACGAATACCCGCCCTGGTCGCCAAGATCAGCCCGCAGAACACCCGGGTTAAGCACCGCGCTATCGGATGCCCCACCCCAATCCATAGTGCCCGCCTCCAATATCTGTCAGGTGCATACCATCTGCGGTGCAATTCAATTACTCCTCCGGTTCAATTGTTCCTCCGGTTCAACTGGGCCTCGGATTCAAGCGCAGCTTCGATCTGATAGCGCCTCGTACCAAATAACGCCGGGAACTAATCCAGCTACCCCCTGTGTATTAATGTCTTCTGGTTTTCTGTAGCCATTCCAGCCGCCGCGCTATACAGATGCCCTCAGGCCAAAGGGCTCAGTGTTACACTCAACGAAGGTTTAAAGATTAGGTACTGCTTTTCTAAAACAGCACAACCCAAAACAACTCCACGGTTCGACTGAATCGCTATTAAGAGTCAACCTTAGCAGGGTCCGGTAAGCTGGCCGCTACTCGATACTTGGTGTACTGTAGGATTCAGCAGCATTATCAGGAGGTTGCATGTCTACTGATCTCGTCGATGCACAAGTCTCCCCCACCGGGCAGTTCGCCACCCTGTCCAAGTACGAAATCCACAAGCTCACTGACAGCAGCCGAGGCCCCCATTACCAGCTTTTCCGCAACTGTGCCCTGGCCGTACTGAACAGCGGCAGCAATATCGATGACGGCAAGGAGCTGCTGGAAACCTACGCCGACTTTGATATTTCCGTGATACCCACCGAGCGCAGCGTAAAGCTGGAAGTCAGAAACGCACCGGCCATTGCCTTTGTGGACGGCAAGATGATACGCGGCATTGCCGAGCACCTTTTTGCGGTACTGCGCGACATCATTTACGTAAACAGCGAAATCACCGGCGACCCGCGTTATGACCTGGTATCCGCCCAGGGCGTGACCGATGCGGTGTTTCATATTCTGCGCAACGCCGGCACCTTTAACAGAAACCGTGTGCCGAGACTGGTGGTATGCTGGGGCGGCCACTCCATTTCCGGCGAGGAGTACGACTACACCAAAGAGGTAGGCTACGAGCTGGCGTTGCGGCACCTGGATATCTGCACTGGCTGCGGGCCGGGTGCAATGAAAGGCCCGATGAAAGGCGCCGCCATTGGCCATGCCAAGCAGCGCGACCGCCACGGCCAGTATCTGGGGATTACCGAGCCGGGCATCATCGCCGCAGAGGCTCCCAACGCCATCGTCAACCAGCTTGTCATCATGCCGGATATCGAAAAACGTCTGGAAGCCTTTGTGCGTACCGGCCACGGCATCATCGTCTTCCCCGGTGGCGCCGGTACCGCCGAGGAAATTCTCTACCTGCTGGGTATACTTCTGCATGAAGAGAATAAACAGCAACCTTTCCCGGTTATCTTTACCGGCCCAGCCAGTGCCGCCGATTACTTTACCCGTATCGACCAGTTTATCGCCGCCACTCTGGGGGAAGCCGCCCGCTCGCGCTACCAGATCATCATTGACGACCCAGCCCAAGTTGCACGCCAGATGGCAGCGGGAATCGACGAGGTCCGGCAACACCGCCAGCAAACCGGCGATGCCTATTACTTCAACTGGCAGCTGAAGGTATCCACGGAATTCCAGCGGCCTTTTATCCCCACCCATAAAAATATGCGCAACCTCGCCCTGCATAACAATCAGGAACCCTACCTGCTCGCCGCCAATCTGCGGCGCGCCTTTTCAGGCATTGTGTCCGGCAATGTTAAGGATGAAGGCATTCGCAGTGTTGAAAAAAACGGACCCTACGAATTATGCGGTGACCCCGCCATGATGCGCAGTATGGATACCCTGCTGGAATCGTTTACACAACAGCACCGCATGAAGTTACCCGGAAAAGTCTACACGCCCTGCTACCGCATTGCGGAGAAATAGCGCCACACCACTCGTATTGAACAGACCGACAAAGGGCTGAGCAGAGGTATAAAAAAAGGGGGAAACCACCCATTTGGGAGGCAATCTCAGCTATCAAGCCACCTCCTCACGATCAATTTCACCAGAACTTCAGCCTCAGAAACATTATCCTGATTAAATATTTGGCTGTAATCGACGTGAAAGGAAAGGGAAAGGAAAGGAAAGGAACTGCAGCGGATAAAGAAGAGCCCTGAGAGATCGAAGTGGCTATGGATTGGCTACTTTAAAATGACTCTGAAAACAACTCAGAAAATAACTCCGACTTCTGATTAGCAAACTCAGCCTAATAACAGAACAGGTTGAACAGAATACCCCACAGGGGGATGCCGGGCCTTAAAAATTAACTGATTGACTAATCAGCAGATCAAGGCCCGGCATAACATCAGACTTTAGTGTGCGCCATATTCGCCAGCGCCATGGCGGCCGATCAGCGTATCCTCAAGCTCCCAGCGATAGTAGATGCCATAAATAATCCAGCGCTTGCGGTATATTTCAATCGTACCTTCCGCGTGTGCACCATTCAGCAGGTCATCGTGATTGACCTCACCGGCTGGATTTTCATAAAGAATTTTGAGCATCTTGTTTTTGGGGTTGGAAAAGTTGATAACAAACTTATAGTTGCGCTCTTTGGCTTCCACCTGCCAGTTCAGAACCTCATCGGTCTGAGTCACATTCCAGTCCAGAGTCTTGGGGAAATCCCACAGCTTGGTGAAATTAAACTCAAACAGCTTGCCTTCCCAATAAAAGGCCATCAGGGCCTTCTCGCCAAAATCGATACCCAGAGCGCGGGGATTACCACCACCAATATCCAGGCTGGTCTTCGTCAGCTGCTCGCCCGTTTTGCTGCTGGTGAAGTCATTGACACTCAGCCAGATCCAGGGGTTGGTGTAGTCACGGCCAAAGTTTTTATCCTGATAGCCCCATGAACGCTCAGGAATCACGTCATAGACTTCGCCATTAAAGATAATTTCCCCGCCAAACAAAGACTTAATGCCCTCGACATGCCAAAACATATCGAACGCCTCTAACTCCCGAAAAACCTTGGCGCCAGCGTAACCCACCGAATAGCTCAGGGGCTTCTGCACAGTCAGGTTCCAGCTGATCTCACCCGCATCAGACAGATATTCAGGGTGCGCGGCAGCTTCTTCAGCGGTCACACTGACAGAACCCATCAAGTGCGTTTCAGTAGCCACGTTAGGACCGATTGCGACATCGAGTTCGCTAGTAGAAGCTCTGAGCGCATCAATCCCATAGTAATTCTTAATCTGTACCGCATCCTCGCCCCAGGTGCCCGCCATCATCATTGCATAAGAAGGCTTGCGGCCGGCTGCCTTGTTTTCCGGCAGCTGGCCAAGAATGGGCTCGGCTCCGCCAAGGGCCGGATTAATCACAAAGTACTCGATAAAGAAAGGTCTTTCTTCACCGGTTTCCCTGTTGACGGCATATAAGTTGTGCCACCACCAGTCATAACCATTGTCACTAAACGCTCTGTCGAGCACATAGCCATTACGTGTTGATTTCACGACTTCCTCCCAGCTCGCACTAACGGGTGACGAGATAAGTAATCCTATAAAAAAAATTGTTAATAGGCGCCTGCCTGCCCGTAATAATGCAACCCCCCTTGAATACTGCAATGACATAATCCACCTCCCGGCATGTAATTTGGGAAAATATCTCTATGTACATCAGCCTCTTTTTATTGGGCGGAATCATTAGATTGCACACAACAATGACTTTCAAGACAAAATCAGAAAAATTTGCACAATTTCGAAGCATTGGCGCGATAAAGGTGCAGTAAACGCGCGGAAGAGAGGCATGAAAATGTTCCGATAGCAGAAATTACGCACAAACTGAAACATTTGTACCAATCGAGGAGCGGTTTTTTTCTTTGTCGCAATTATCAACAGGGAGATAGATGACCTGCCATATCGAACAAAATGAGTAAATTAATGGCGGTGAATTTATTGATATGAATTGGGATGACTCAGAATTTTTTAATAATGGAAATTTAATAAGGATTTATGCGCCGACTAGTTTGGACTACGCCCCTATCAAGCAGCAGTCACAATGACGCGAACAATAAGATCTGTGGCCACGAAGAAACAATGCATCAAACACACCGGGTACAACCCTACATGCTCAGATATCAGTGCATATTTTACTCTTGGGGTTCGCCAAGCACACAGCTGCCTTTTTTAGAAACTCGACCTCCTGACACGCCTCATGGAGTTCCCGCTTAAGGCGGCGCATCTCCGCGCTCTCACGCTTGGAATAATCGATCCCATCGAGGCTATTGAACTGCTTCTCTGAAAGCCGATTGAACTGTCGTCGCCAGTTGTAGATCTGCTGAGCGCTGACACCAAGCTCACGAGCCACAGCGGCCGTAGTGACACCGGTCTTCTTGGCGCGCTTTACTGCCTCTCTACGAAACTCTTCCGTATATGCCTGAGCTTTCTTCCTACCCATGGTACACCTCCGTATTAGGCCGAAACCTAACTATACAGAGTGTCTACTAAACGTGGGTAAGTCTTAAGCCTAACGCCGCTAGCAGGGGCAGCCGGAGCGCAGCGTAGCCTGTCCAGCCCAGCCACCGGCTGGGCGAGCCTGCCTAGCCTGGTTATGGCTGACGCGCTTCTGGCCAACTACTTGCACGTTGCCAGCCACGGATTGGCTGGCCACCGCAAGATATTTCAAGGGAAGAATACCTCTCGATCCACCACCAACATATTAACTTAGTGGTACTCCACATTACAGCGTGGACTGCCCACCTCAATCGAGCCTGAGCGAAAACACTGACATCGAAACTGCTGTAACGTACCGCACGGTGACTACCAAACACTTGGAGACGAAATAATGCTGAAAATCATATTTCAGTATCGAATATAATTTTTATCGAGCGGCAACATAAAGACAAGCTAATTTGCCTATTTTACCCTGGCTTTTGCAGCCGATTTGAGCCGCTCATTAGCTTTGAATTCATCCATTAATGAGGTCACAGCCCCCTCTACAGAATGCATCAAGATGGATTTCCCATTAATTTTTGTCGATGAAAGTTGATACACGCCCATCGGGTACGAATAGATCGAGTAATATTCTTCACCATCAATCACCAGACCAAGAAAAGTAGAAATGGAGTCACTTCCTTCTGGTATTTCTGCACTATTATTTATCAGGATTGCGGCCGGTAATGATATCCCTGCTAATGCAGAGCCACGAAATTTTGCCTCCCGCCTAGTATGATCCTGTATCACTTTGAATTCAGTTATCCTAATCTCTTTATCAACAAAGCCACCGTCTAATTCTGGCAGCTTGAGTGACAAATATTCACCTATAGACGGCCTAAATCCATTATCTCTAAATTGATAGATTGTACTGTTGTCAAACAATCCTAAATTACGATTTTTTTGTTTCTCTGTTCTGTAATCGATGATCTTCAACTTTTCAGATGTTTTTATTTCATCAGTTGATAAAGTGTAAGTTTCAATATAAGCACATGCCGATATAGCTAAAGAAATACATAAAATTATAAAATTGCGCATAATTTGTTTCCATATAAAGCGGTATTACTAAAAAAGCATGCACTCTAACTATGCGCATTTGCGCTCATACTCTGCTGGACTTTTGTAACCCAGTGTAGAGTGCCTGCGGACTCTGTTGTAGAAAACCTCAATGTATTCAAACACCTCGGATTTCGCCTGACTGATACTTTCAAAGCTCACTGCG
>NZ_BAABRT010000023.1:0-56867 GCF_039545115.1 Microbulbifer aestuariivivens
TCGCCGATGGTAGTGTGGGGCTTCCCCATGTGAGAGTAGGTCATCGTCAGGCTTCAAACCCGAAAGGCCGTACAGGTAACTGTACGGCCTTTCTTCTTTTACGCTGAATGGAAATGCATAACCGCTGCGATAAAGGCAGATCATGGCCTTATGCGTGGGCGGATAACCTGGGCGAGGCAAATACTCGTCCCACTCTCGGCTGCGTCTCAGTGCTCACGACAAGTGGCCCAGCCCTGAGGGTCAGCGTCTTCAAAAGCGCATTAAACGATTAGCGCGATTAGCACGGTTAGCACGATTAAAGGGCCACCCTGCCGGGTGGCCCTTTTTTGTATTTAAAGCTAACACGGAATGCCACAGGGACGGGTGCGGATGTCCGTTTTTAACCTTACCTAGGCCGGTGAGTACCGGGCCAAAGGGCTGTCGTTCAGTAAACTCTGCTAACAACAAGAACGATACTGAGACTGCTGACGGTGGAATTGGCCGAGCTTTTCTATTTAACGAATCTAACCGGCCTAACCAATCTGACCATTCTGCTGCTGCTTCTGGCCTGTGCCGTCAGTGCGTTTATTTCCACGGTCACTGGTGGGGCGGGCGGAATATTAATGTTCGCGGCGCTGAATGTGGTTATTCCGTTGCGCTTGCTGGTACCGATTCATGGTGTAGTCCAGTTCATTAACAATATCGCCCGCATTTACTACGTCAGACAACATATCCGTTGGACCTTCTGTATTCCTTTCTTCATTGGCTGTACCGCCGGGGCGCTGCTGATGACACTGGGGCTGGCGCGACTGGACTGGCAGGAAGTGTCGCTCGCGTTACTGGCCGGGCTTATTTTCTATACGGTGTTCAAGCCGAAGCGGTTGCCGGAGATTCGCCTGACTCCGCGCCAGTATGGCTGGCTTGGACTGGTAACCGGTAGCTTCGGTATTCTCGCGGGCGCAGTGGATCCGTTACTAGCCCCATTTTTTGTTCGTCGAGACTTGTCGCCTCAAGAAGTGGTAGCAACTAAATCCGTGATGCAGGCCTGGTGCCATGCACTTAAGGTGCCGGCCTTTATCTATCTTGGGTTTACATTTTCGGATCATCTGGGGTTGATTCTGCTGTTGGCAGTAGCGGCACTCGTGGGTACGCGTATCGGTGTGACGCTGTTAAACCGGCTGGATGGTGAAGTTTTCTTTAAATTGATGCGCGCTGCACTGCTGCTTGCCGGCCTGCGGCTCGTTTATCAGCTGACGGCGGGGTAATTTCGATGAGCAACTACCAGATCACCAATCCTTTTTCGGGCGAACTGATCGAGGAGTATTCGCTGGCGGGACGGGCAGAGGTGGAAGCTGCCCTGGGGAAGCTCGTGGCGGGGAGGCAGATCCAGCAAGTGACGCCGGCCTTTGAACGCTCAGAGATTTTGTTGCGCTTGGCCAGCCTGCTGCGAGCGCACAGGGAACATCTGGCTAGGTTAATAACCGAAGAAACCGGCAAAACCATCTCGGACAGCCGTATCGAGATTGAACGCGCCTACAACACGGCACTGGCCAGTGCCATGGAGGCCAGGGGGGTACATGGTGAGGCATTGGATTCTGATGCGTTTCCGCCCCAGCGTGAGCGCATTGGCGTGGTGATGTGGAAGCCACTGGGTACAGTGTTATGCATTACGCCTTTCAACTTCCCGATCAATATTGCGATTCACAAAATCGGTCCGGCCTTTGCCGCTGGCAATACCATTCTTTTCAAACCGGGACCGCAGAACAAGCGTTCAGCGGAGTGTTTACTTCAGCTCTGTTATGAAGCGGGCATTCACGAGACCGTGTTGCAGATGGTGATAGCGGATATCGAGGCAACCAGTTGGGCTGTGGCGCATCCGCAGGTGCATGCCATCAACTTTACTGGCGGTACCGCTGCTGCCAATGCGATAGCCGCGCGCGCTGGTTACAAAAAGCTTCTGTTCGAACTGGGGGGCAATGATCCCTTGATCGTGATGCACGACGCAGATCTTGATGCCGCAGTGGCCGCGGCCATCAACCAGCGTTTTGCCACAGCGGGGCAGCGTTGCACCGCAGCCAAGCGCCTGTACGTGCATGCAGCAGTTTATGACAACTTCGCCCGCAAGCTGGTCGCTGCAACCGAAGCACTGAAAGTGGGTGACCCCATGGAGGAAGATACCTTTGTGGGGCCGCTCATTCATGCCGGGGCGGCTGACCAGGTAGAACAGAGAGTGAATGCGGCTGTGGCAGCGGGGGCGCGTGTTCTGTGTGGCCATAAGCGAGCCGGAAATATCCTCTGGCCCACAGTGCTGGAGAATGTGCCTGACGATGCGGCGCTGGTGGTGGAAGAAACTTTCGGACCAGTTATCCCCCTGCGAAGGTTCGATAATATCGAAGAAGTGGTGGATCTGGTCAACAATTCGGCCTTTGGCTTGCAGGCCGGTATCTTCACCCAACATCTTGGGCTGGCCAAAATGCTGTTCAACCGTCTCGAAGTTGGGCTGTTGGCGTTGAATGACGGCCCGGGCTTCAGGGCTGAACACTTTCCCTTTGGTGGTGTTAAGGAAAGCGGCATTGGGCGCGAGGGTGTGCGCTACGCTATACGCGAAATGAGCTACCAGAAGACTCTGGTCATATAAGTAGCATAGTCCATTGGTGTTACTGGGGACTGCTCGGGCAACTGTTCAGGAAACTGTTCAGGTAGCTGTTCAGCTAGTCAGGCAACTACTTGGAAAACGGCTCAGGAAGACAATGCGGTCATCAGCAGGGGTATTTCAAAACCGGCACTCCACAGCGAGTAAGCTCGAGGGGCAATCTGGAAAACCACTCTAGAAAACTCTCTAGAGGGCCAGGCTAGAGGACCAGTCTAGAGCGCGAACACCAAAAAAATTTCGGCGCTGGTATGCCCTTGATCGGTCAACCGGCGCCGTCTATTCAATCGAGTATCCTTTGGGTCCTATTTTGTTTCCAGGCCCTCACTATGCCTGGCCTGCCCTCTCAGGCCTGTCCTGTCGTATGGCATGCAACGGTGATCCTGCCATTTTTGAACGGCTTGTTGGAGGGCTTGCCTTCCGTGCTTGCCAGTAAAGGCTTGCGGCCATGGAGGGCAAGGGGTAATAATTTCCTCCACATATTCGGCTCGATGGGTATTACTACCGTGGGGCTGTATAGGTCGGGGGTGTGCCTTACACAGCACCAACACTGCACGAATAAGGCTGCCGACAAAAGGAAGTAATAAAAAATGACAGGAGACAGATAGTGAGCCTATTTCATGGGGCCTTGGGCCCTGCCTCGATTTCCCGAGCCTTTTTTTTCTATGCGGCAGTGGCCCTGCTGTCTGCATGCTCCCCACCCGAACCTGAATCCTCCCAGTCCGAGACCTCCAGTGTAGAGCCGGCAAGTCTGGCAGAGACCAAGCAGCTCCGGGATATCAATCAGCTCTATCAGCGCACCTGTATCAGCTGTCACAGTAACGGTCTCAACGGCGCCCCGCGTACTGGCGATCAGTCGGTGTGGGCTGTGCGGATGGAAAAAGGCATGGATACTTTGGTGGAGAATGCCCGCAATGGCTTTCAGGCCATGCCACCGAGAGGGCTCTGCTTTGATTGCTCCGATGAAGAATACGCGGCCCTTATTCACTTGATGGCCGAGGAATCCAACGAGGGCCAGCCCTAACTGGCAGGTGCGGCGGGCTCGCCTCTAGAGCCCGCCTGCTCCGCCCTGATCGATTTTTGTGCCGATGCGGATTTTCTGGGCTTTACTACGGTAAATGCATTCTGGTTTTTGTCTTCGGAATTTTCCATCACGGGTACTTTCCACGGCCGGTATCCCCCAACCGGCACTCCACCTATAGTTATTTCTTATAGGGTGGATTCCGGATATAAATTTCCATGCGTTTCTCACCACGTTAGTATGTGTACATCGAAGTCGGCAGACTTCGTAAACGTCCGAGAGAAAGGAGATATTCAGCATGACCAAGATCGATATTGGTATTGGCGAGAAGGATCGGGAGCATATTGCCGATGGCCTGAAGCGGCTTCTGGCGGATAGCTACACGCTGTATCTACAGACCCATTACTTTCACTGGAACGTGACAGGGCCGATGTTCCGCGAGCTGCACCTGATGTTTGAGGAGCAGTACACCGAACTCGCCGGGGCCGTGGACGATATTGCCGAGCGTATTCGCACCCTGGATGTGCATGCGCCGGGTACCTATCAAGCGTTCGCCAGCCTGACCTCTGTGGAAGAGGTGGTGGAAGTACCCACTGCGGAAAATATGGTGGAAATCCTCACCAAGGGCCACGAGCAGGTGGTAAAAACCTGCCGCAATGTACTCAAAGCGGCCCAGGCTGGTGAGGACGAGTCCACCGTCGCTTTGGTGGGAGAGCGCATGAGCGTCCATGAGAAAACCGCCTGGATGCTGCGTGCCACCTCTCAAAAAGCTTAATCCGGTGATTTCAGTCCGGTTGTAATAGCTGCAGAAATGCACGCGCAGGGGCGGATAATCCGCCCCTGTTACGTATCAAGGCTCCCACTTGCTGGCTTACCACGGGCCCATCGAGCTTTCGCACTTCAAGTCCCAGTTCCCGCATCTGTGAGGCGCACAGTTCAGGAACGACGCTCACGCCCAGCCCTTCCCGCACCATTTGCCCGATCGTGCTCAGCTGACTGGCTTCGCAGAAAAGCTGCATCTTTTCCCCGGCACTGGCGAAGGCCTCATCGGTCCAGCGCCTGACTGCCGAACCGCGGTTCATGGCAATGAAGGGCACTGTGGCCAGCTCAGCCCAGCGCAGGCTGTCTGTGGTCGCAAGTGGATGGCTGGCGGGGGTAACGGCAACAAACCGGTCGCGGGCAAAGGGAATAAACTCAAGACCGCTCAGGTCATCGGGCCGAAAGCTGATCCCCAGCTCCGCGCGCCCCTCGAGAAGCGACTGGACGACACGCTCCATCACCACATCCTCGAGAATAATGTTGATCTGCCCGTGTGTGCGGTGAAAGGCGCCGAGCAGTGGGGGCAGGCGGTTGAGGGCGAAGGCGGGGATTACCGCCAGAGCCAGCTGCCCGCGCTGTAACTGGAATCGCTCCTGCAGCGCACCCAGCGACTGATCCCAGCTGCGCAGCAGTTGCTCGGCGCGCTCAAGGAATTCAGCGCCCTCCGGCGTCAGTGTCAGTTGGCGACTGTCACGGCTGAACAGCGGGCCACCAGCACAGCTTTCCAGGTTGCGGATGGAAATCGACAGCGCCGGCTGCGAAACGTGCAGCTGCTCACTGGCCTGGGCGAGACTGCGGCTTTTGGCGACAGCGACGAAGGCGCGCAACTGCTTGATGGTGGCGTTCATAGGCTATCCGGTTGGCGTGATCCAGGCTTAATGTAAGAAAAATTTAACAAACTATTAAAAGTTTAAATTATATTTAAGCGTTTGGCCAAGGCATGATGGACACCGTTTTGTCACGCCCTGCCAGAGGGAATCCAAGAATAAGGAACCGATGAGGTCAGCCAAGATGAGCAATACCCCTTCCCCCCTGTGGACGCCCACACCAGAGGCCATCACCGCCACCCAGATGGATCAATTTCGCCGGCAGGTGAACGAGCGCTTCAGCCTCGAACTGGCCGATTACAGCGCGCTGTACCAATGGTCGGTAGACGAGCGGGAGTCGTTCTGGAGCACCCTCTGGGACTTCGGTGAGGTGATCGCCAGTGAGCGCGGCCAGCGGACCCTGGGGCAGGACAGCATGCCCGGCGCCGAGTGGTTCCCCGATGCCAAGCTGAATTTTGCCGAGAACCTGCTGCGCTACCGTGATGACAAGGTGGCACTGGTGGAAAGGCTGGAAAATGGCAGCCGTCGCAGCCTCACCTACCGAGAGCTTTTCCAGCATGTGGAGCGCTTTGCCGCCGGACTCCGTCAGCAGGGTGTGGTCGCAGGGGATCGCGTGGCCGGCTTTATGCCAAATATTATCGACACGGTAGTGGCGATGCTCGCCACCACCAGCATTGGCGCTATCTGGACTTCCTGCTCCCCGGACTTCGGCATCAACGGTGTGCTGGATCGCTTCGGTCAGGTGGCCCCCAAGGTACTGGTGGCCTGTGAGGGGTACTTCTACAACGGCAAGACCATCGATTCTGTGCCGCGTCTGCAGGAAATTCTGACTCGCATAGATTCGCTGCAGAAGCTGGTGCTGGTACCGGTGGCCCGCACGGCGGAAGATACGCGCCAGGCCGTGGCGGCTATGGATCGCGCGGTCGCCCTGCAGGACTTTGTCGAGTCCGCCCCGCAGACACCGCTCAGCTTTGCACAGACCGGGTTCAATCACCCGCTGTATATCATGTACTCCTCCGGTACTACCGGGGTACCCAAGTGCATCGTCCACGGGGTTGGCGGAACCCTGTTGCAGCACCTGAAGGAGCACCGGCTGCACTGCGATCTCCGCCGCGAAGACACTCTCTTCTACTTCACCACCTGTGGCTGGATGATGTGGAACTGGCTGGTGAGCGGCCTCGCCTGTGGCGCCACGCTGGTGCTCTTCGACGGCTCCCCCTTCTACCCTGAAGCCCAATCCCTTTGGGACATGGCGGATGAAGAGGGCATCAGCGTGTTCGGTACCAGTGCCAAATATATTGCCGCGCTGGAGAAGGCCGGTTGTAAGCCGCGCGAGACCCACAAGCTGGAGCCGCTGCGCGCGGTGCTCTCAACCGGCTCACCGCTGGCCCACGAGGGTTTCCGCTACGTCTACCGCGATATCAAAGCCGATCTGTGCCTGTCGTCCATTTCCGGTGGTACAGACATTGTCTCCTGCTTCGCACTGGGCAATCCGGTATTGCCGGTGTACGCCGGTGAGCTCCAGTGCCGCGGGCTGGGGATGGCGGTGGAGGTGTGGAATGACGATGGCCAGCCAGTGGCACAGGAGAAGGGCGAGCTGGTCTGCACCAAGTCCTTCCCCTGTATGCCTATTGGCTTCTGGAACGACGAGGATGGCTCCCGTTACCGCGGCGCCTATTTCGAAAACTGGCCCGGCGTCTGGGCCCACGGCGACTATGCGGAAATTACCGCACATGGCGGCGTGGTGATTTACGGCCGCTCCGATGCGGTGCTGAATCCCGGCGGTGTGCGCATTGGTACCGCGGAAATCTACCGGCAGGTGGAAAAGGTGGAGGAGGTGCTCGACAGCATCTGCATCGGCCAGGATTGGCAGGACGATGTGCGGGTAATCCTGTTTGTGGTGCTGCGTGAAGGGGTGACACTGGACGACGCTCTGGTGCAGAAAATCCGCGCAACGATTCGCGCCAACACGACGCCCCGGCATGTGCCCGCCAAGGTCATACAGGTGGCGGATATTCCCCGCACGATCAGCGGCAAGATTGTCGAGCTTGCGGTGCGCAACGTGGTGCACGGCAAACCGGTAAAAAATCAGGAAGCGCTGGCCAACCCGCAGGCATTGAAACTGTTCGAGGCCTTGCCCGAGCTTTCTGAGGCATAAGCGGGACACTGCCGAAATATAGCGGCGGTCGGCAGCGGCGGGGCTTCCCCGCCGTCTAGCCCCGCCTGTTCAGCTCGCGTGCCAGCACGCCATCAAGGCAGGTCCGAGCCTGTCCTCGTCTATTCTCAGCGGACACCCGTGTGCGCCGCAGCCACTGGCGTCATTCAGTTGCCCGCCAATCTGCGCTAACCTTCCCACATCCAAGCACCGATAAGATAAGGGAAGCATCCACATGGTTACGTATCTCTACTGGGCGGCGGTGATCGCCCTTGTTGTCCTCTGCCTCTTCGCCGGCAGCCGGCTCGGCAACCTGAAAAATGGCGCGATTGCCGCCGGGATCGTTTTCCTTATCGGCTGGCTGGCGTATTTCTTTCACTATGAGCAGGTGTTCGTGAAGCGTTTCGGCGGGGTCATGCGCATTACCGTGCCGCAGGGGCAGCAGCATATGGGCGCCACCTGGAAAGAGGACAACCTCTGGATTCAGAATTACGACCCGAAAACCAATACCTGCATTTTTTCCGAATATTCGAAAGGTAACCTGCTGGAAGGGCGCGTTTTGATTCGCGACTGCAACCCCCTGAAAGGCGCCGCCGCAGAGCCCTGATGAATCCAGCCGCAGCGCGCATTGGTGAGTCCTGCCGCGCAGGCCAAATGAGCGCTGCACTTTCCACTATTCTCGAAGTCTGATCAGTTGGTATAGACAGCGCAGGCGGAGACGCCGATTTCCCGATGCGCGCAATAGCCCAATAACAGCAAGCGGCACGGATGCCCATCATCTGCCCATTTCCAGCGGAAGGAAGCCTTGCGACGTATTCTCGCTTTCCTGATTGTATTGTCCTTCATTCTGCCGGTTCGATGTCTGGCGGCGCTGCCTTTCGTTGATGAGCTGCCGGATTTCAAAATCCGCGTGAATGGCGAGCGGGCGTTGCGCCAGTGGCTGCGCGAGGAAATGGACAAGCTGCGCCAGGACAGCCCCGCACTCAAGACTTACGAAGACCCCCGTGACGTGGCCCGCTACGAGCAGGGCGACCTCGAAAAGCTGCTCCGCTCCCGCGGTTATTACGATGCCAGTGTCCGCCATGCGCTGGTTGACGGCACCATCATTTATCGCGTGAATCCGGGCCCGCAGTATCTGCTTAAAAGCGTCGCCGTTGATATGCCCATGCATTTGCGCAGTGATTTTCCGGGTGTGACCCTCGCGGCTGGAGATGCGCTGGAGGCGCAGAAAGTGCTCGATGGAGTCAAAACCATCGAGGATTTCCTGCAGCAGAATGCCTGCCTGTTGAATGTGGATGTCAGCTATGAAGTGACGGCGATTCACAACGAGGCGCGGGCCAGACTGGTGTATCGGGTTGCGCCCAGTCCGGAAGTATCGGTGGGGCAGGTGCGCATTGAGGGCGTGACCAGCATCGATGAGGCGTTTCTGCTGGACAAGCTGCCGGTTTCCAGTGGCGACTGTTTCAGCCGGACCAAGCTGGATGCCGGTCGCCTGAAGCTACTGCGTACTAACCTGATCAACAGTGTCAACAGCGAAGTTTCCGCGCCCTATGGGGGGCTGGTCGATGTCACTTTTATCGTCAGGGAGCGGCGCCACCGCACCGTGCGGCTGGGTGTGGGGTATTACTCCAGTGAGGGCGCCGGTGTTTCCGCGGGCTGGGAGCATCGCAATATTTTCGGCCGTGGCGAGAAATTCGAAATCGAAAGCAAACTCAACCCGACACAACAGACCCTTAAGGCCGAGCTGCTGCTGCCGTACTTCTTGCGTGAGGATCAGAGTCTGGCCGGCAAGGTGGAACTGTCCAATGAGGAGCGCGACGCCTACTCGGCGGAATCCCTGACCGTTGGCGCCAAGGTGTTGCGCACCCTGAGCAAACACAGAACCGCAAGTGCCGGCGCTGAACTCAAGTTCAGTCAGGTGGTAGAAGAGGAGGAAGTCGGCAGTGAGAATTACCAGCTGCTCTATTTTCCCCTGGGTTGGAAACTGGATACCACCGACAATCTCCTCGATGCCCGCCGCGGGGCCACCGCCGCGTTGGAGCTCAAGCCATTCGTCGATGTCGGCGATAGCGAAACCCGCTTTGTGAAAACCTTGGTGGTGCTGACCGGTTACAAGACCGCCGAACAGATGCGCTATACCCCCACCCTGGCACTGCGGCTCAAGGCCGGTGTGATTTCGGGGTTGGACAGCTTCGAGCTTCCGGCCGATGAGCGTTTTTATTCCGGTGGCGGCGGTTCGGTGCGCGGCTATGCCTATGAGTCGCTGGGGCCGCGCACGCTGGTGGAGGAGCCGGATGGCACCGTCAAACTGGGTGATCCGAGCGGTGGCCGGGCGCTCAGTGAGATTTCAGTGGAGGGGCGCTTCCGTTTTACCAAAACCTGGGGCGGCGTTTTGTTTGTCGATGGCGGCAATGCCTATGCGGATCCGAGTCCGAACTTTTCCGACCTGTACTGGGGTGTGGGTTTTGGTGTTCGCTACATGACTTCCTTTGCCCCCCTGCGCCTGGATATCGCTTTTCCTCTGGACAAGCGCGATGGCGTGGATGATGGCTTTCAGGTTTACGTGAGTCTGGGGCAGGCATTCTGAGATGCGGAAGTCACTCGGGGCGCGCTTAAACGGTTATCTCAGGGTTCTGGCTGCGCTGCCTGTCAGTCTGCGGGCGCGGTTAAGCGGCCGCGATTCTGGGCGCACTTTTGGGCACAGCTGCGCTGATGATTCTAAAGATGGTTCAGGGCATCGCTCCGGCAGTGGCTCCGAGAGAGGCTCTGGGGGTGGCTCTGGGAGTAGCTCCGAGGGCGGTTTAGGGCGTAGCTTTGGGCGCGGGCCGCTGCTGTTTAGCCTGTTTTTCGTCCTGCTGCTGAGTCTGATTCTCCTGCTCGGCACCGAGCCCGGGCGGGTCTTCCTCACACGCATGGCGCTGACAACCGCGGAGAAGGTGGTGTCCGGCCTCGAAATCGAGGCCGGGGGGCTGAGCAGTCCTGCGCTGGGCGAGTGGAACTTCTCGCGCCTGCAGGTGGACTACGGCGAACAAAACCTGACGCAGGCGGAAAACCTGTCCCTGTCCATTCAGTTGTGGGCGTTATTGCGTGGCCATTTCGGCGTGGATTTTATCCGCGCGGACAGTCTGCGCTTCGATAACGACACGCTCGGGCAACTACTGAAAAACTCCCCTGGCCGGCAAAAAGCGCCGCGAGCGGCGAAGCCGCTGTCACTGCCCACAGTGCGCCTCGGCGAGCTCGCCCTCGGTCGTGTGGAGATTCTCGATCGGCGCATCGCCGACCTGCCCCCGTTCAGCGTGGACGCCAGTGCATCGTTAAAGTGGCCCGGTGCCCCCGGGGCTGTGGCGTTTAGCCTGCGGGAGGCGGGCGGCGGCAATCTTGCAGTGGACCTTTCGGCTGCGGAGAGCGAGTCCGGTGCCGCCGCCGCGCAGCTGGAACTGGCGCTGGCACTGTCGGAGGATGCGCGGGGTTTTCTCGGCCGGCTGATGCAGCTTCCCCAGGGGCAGGCGCTGCGGGCCGAGGCGCGGCTGCGGCTGCGGCAAAGGAGCGGCGGGCAGTGGGGCGTGGAAATCGAGCACTTTGCCTTTCCGCTGGTTTCGCACAACTTCGCCCTTTCGGGACCGCTGCAGCTGACGCTGTCACCCTGGCAGGTGGACTCCAGCGGTATTGCGCTGGCCATCGATGATAGCCGTCACTCCCTGTCGGGCAGTATCGGCGAAGAGCGCGGCCTCAATGTGGAGGTACAGCTGCGCCGGCTGCCGGTGTCCGTCTCGCGGCCCTGGCAGACAGTGCTTGAGGGGGGCTGGCTGTCCGCCGACCTCAGCCTGCGCGGCCCATTGTCGCAGCCCGGGGTCTCGGGCCAGTTGGAGCTGGACACCCAGTTTCGCCAGCAGCCCCTCCGCGTGCAGGCGCAGCTGCAGACAGAAGCGCGAGTGATCACGCTGCGCTCGGCGAGCCTGGACTTTGCGGATGCCCGCTTTGCAGCCAGCGGCGAGGTGGATCTGGGCCGGCAGACCCTCGATATTGACGGACTGCTGTCGGACATGACGGTCGGCGAATTAAAGGGTGTACTGTCGGCATTCATGGAGTCCCCGCCACTGCCAACACCATTGTCCGGCGCGATCGAGAGCCTGCGGGTCTCTGCCGCCGGGCCCTGGAAGAACCCCCGTTTTACCGCCGAGCTGCAGGCCCAGCCCCGTTACGAGGCTTTTCCTGCGCGTTTGACCGCCAGTGCCGAGGGGGACCTCAAGGGGCTGACTGTTTCGGCGCTGCAATTGCAGGGGCGCGGCCTGTCCATTCGCGGCGCCGGCAAGCTGGCCATCGAGGGGCGGGCTGCGGATTTCACACTAGAGGTAGGCGCCGATAATTTCAGCCCGGCGGAGGCCCTCGGTGTGAAAGCTGCGCGGGGGCTGGTCATGGACCTCGATGCCACTGCCAGTGTCAGCGGCCCGTGGCAAAACCTGAGGCTTAAAACCGACCTTTCCTCCTCCGGGCGCTACCAGCATTATCGCTACCGCCTGCAGAGCGCCGCCGACGGCGACCTGGAAAAAGTTGCGCTGGAGCAGTTGCGGTTGGAGCTTTCCAGCGACGAGCCGGCGCAGACAAAGCCACCCCGACTGCGTGGCCCCCAATCACTGCTTTCCCCTCAGCAGCGACACTCGGACGGTGATCCCTCAGACCCCGAAGCGGTGGCGCAGCTGGCAACCGAGGCACAGCGTCTTGCCCGGGCCGGGTCCGCCTGGCTGCAGGTCGCAGGCGTGATTGAGCCGCGCAAGGCGCGGGCGGACCTGAAGGTCGCCGGACGCAATATTCCGGTTTCCCTGGCGCAACTGGCGGGTGTGAAGCTGCCGCCGTCCCTCGAAGGAGAGGTCAGCCTCGACGGTGAATTCAATGGTCCATGGGCCAGACCCCAAGGCAGCGCCAACCTGCTGGCACTCGGTCTTTACCTGAATGAGCCCTGGCAGCTGCAGGGCAAGCTGGGCTATACCGCCGGCGCACTGCAACTGTCGGCGGTGGAACTGGTGTGGGCGGCGGACAATCAGCTCTCCGCCCAAGGGCTCATCGATGGTAAAAGCCTTTCGCTGGAGTTGCGGGGCCGCGGCCGGCTGGCGGATTTACCTGTCAACCTGCCGGCGGATATCCGCGACAACGGCACCTTCGATCTGTGGGCGACTGCCGCCGGCAGTCCCGATAGTCCCGAGATCGCCGGGGAGTTCAGTCTCGACAGCCGCCGCGCGCAGACGAGCCGCACGGGCGGGGCGCCCCTCAAGTTGCAGTTGGGCTGGCAGACCAGCGCGGGCAACCTCGCCCCCACTCTTGATGTCACTCTCGACGCGAGCCACGGCGGACGGCGCGCGGTGCAGGCCAGTGCAGAGCTTGAGGTGATTCCCATACTGCGGCGGCTCACCAGCCCGCGGGCGGAAGGCGTGCCGGCGCCGCCGCTGCCACTGCGCTTACAGAGTCGTGCCCGGGCGGACCTGTCTGTGCTGGCGGCTTTCTTCGATCCGGATATTCACGCGCTGACAGGGCAACTCAATTTCAATGTGGCTGCCAATGGCACCCTCGCCAGCCCCAACCTCGACGGCCGGATAGAGTTGCTGGGCGGTGCCTACGAGCACCGGCCCACCAACACGCGCCTGCGACGAATCGACTTTCTTGCCCTCCTTACACCACAGCGCTGGGTCATCGAGCGTGCGCGGGCAGAGGATGGCGAAAACGGCAGCATCAATTTGGGCGGCGCGCTGCGCCTTGCCGGCGGCGGGGCGCCGCAGCTGGACTTCCGCCTGCGCGCGGAGCGGGCGCACCTGATCAATACGCCAGCGGTGAGCGGTGTCATTTCCGGAGACCTGACCCTCACTGGCACCACGGAAGACTCACTGCTGGCGGGACGTTTGCGGTTGCGGCCATTGACGGTGCAGTTTGAGCGACTGCTGGGCAGCAGTGTGCCGGAGATTGAAGTGGTCGAGGTGGAGGAGGACGGCCCGCCGCAAGAGAAGTCCCGCCCGCTCTTGGAGAGTATCCGCCTGGCGGTGCAGGTGGTGCTGGATCAGCAGTCCTATGTGCGCGGCCTCGGCCTGGACTCGGAACTGGTGGGCACCGTCGACGTGGGCGGGACCGCGGCGAAGCCCAATGCCGGGGGCGCCCTGCGGATTGTCCGCGGTAACTTCGATTTGTTGGGCAAGCGTTTCGAATTGCAGGAAGGCCAGATCCAGTTCGAAAACAGTGTGGCGGCAATCTATGTAAAAGGGCGTTACCAGTATCCCGATGGCGAGATTATCGCCGAGATATCCGGCAGCGGTGACGACATCGAGTTCGAGTTCAGCTCTACGCCGCCCGCGGCGCAGGATGAAATCTTCGCACAGCTGCTGTTTGGCAAATCCCTGCAGGATATCTCGCCGTTGCAGGCGCTGCGCCTGGTCAGTGTGATTCGCACCTTGCAGGGCGGTGGCGTCGCAGCCTTTGATCCCGTGGCTAAAACCCGTGAGCTGTTGGGGGTGGACAGTCTCGATGTGCAGACAGAGGAAACCGACGAGGGAGACCAGTACGCCCTCAGTCTGGGCAAATACATCACCAGCCGTATTTATATCGAGTTGCAGCGCAGTACCGATCCGCTCAATCCCTGGGAGGCGAAGATGCAGATTGAGCTGCGCAAAAACCTGAACCTGCAGTTCAAATCTGCCACTGAAAACGAAAGCGGCGCCGGCAGTGTGGAGCTGCAGTGGAAAAAGGACTATTAAACAGGACTGTTAATAGGGGTATTGATTCATGCAGCGGCCGATGGGCCAGGCGTGAGTGGCATGCAGAGTGGCATTGAGGGTGGCATTGAGGGTGGTATTGAGAGTTGCATAGAGAGCGGCATATTGATGAGACTCGGCGTACTGATTCCGGCAGCTGGTTACTCGCGGCGCTTTATGGGTGACAAGCGCCTCGCCAGTGTGGGTGGTGAGCCGATGCTGGCGGCTACGCTTGCACGGGTACAGCGGGCACTGGCGGCATTCCCCGCGTCGGTGATGCGGGTGGTGATCCGCGCCCGCGATCCGCTGGTGGAACACTTACTGGCGCAGCGGGGTGTGGCCAGGGTGCACGCGCCGCCGTGGCCGGTTGGTATCGGGGCCAGTATTGCCGCGGGCAGCGAAGCCCTGCTGCGAGCCGATCCGGGGCTGGATGTTATTGTCGTGGTTCCCGCCGACCTGCCATACATGCGGCCAGACAGCCTGAGCGCGCTGTTGCGGCAGAGCCGGCGCGGGGCGATTACCGTTCCGGCCTATCTGGGCGAGCCCGGCGAAGTGGTTGCCGTGGGCGCGGAATTTTTTGCCGACCTGCGCTCACTGTCCGTGCGCCACGGTGTGAAAAAACTGTTGCGCAGCCATGGGGCGGGTGTCCGCTACCAGCCGGTGGAGGACAGCACGCTTATCCGCTCCATTGATTCGCCGGCGGATTTACAGGCAGCAACTGAGCCGGATCCAGCCGGTAGAAACTGCGAAGTTCCCCGTAGAGATCGGCATGCTGCGCTCGCAGTGCGTGAGGAGTAACAAAAAATGCCTCGGTGGCGACAGCGAAGAACTCCGCTGGAGATTCGGCACCATACAGATCCAATACCGTGTGGGCCTTCTCGCCGTGCGCCACCTCTTCGCGGATGGCCCGCAGCCTCTGGTATTCCCGGCTAAACACCGCTGCCCAGTGACGCCCTTCGCCGCTGCGGGTAAATAGCGGGCGGCCATCAAATCTCCCATCCTCCTCATCCAGCTTGTGGGCAAATTCATGCAGCGCCACATTGTGTCCGTGCTCGGGCTGGCGCATATCCTGCTGCAGGTCTGACCAGGAAATCACCACAGGCCCGAGATAATGGGCTTCTCCTTCCCTCGCGCTGTCGTGGCTGGTTTCGATATAGCCATCGAAATGGGTTTCGCGGGCGATATAGGTTTCGGGATAAACGAGGATAGTGCGCAGATCCGGATAGCAGCGGTGTTCCCTCTGCAGGAGCAGCAGGCCGGCGAAGGCGGCGATACTGACCCGGATTTGCTCGGTGATCACCAGCCCCTCGCAGCCGACGAATTCCTTGTCCTGCACAATCAGGCTGACATTGCTCTCGAGCTCCGCCCGCAGTCCCGGCGGGAGATAACGATAGAGGGGCAGCGCCTCTTGGAGCAGCAGCTTCTGCTCGCGGGTGAGAGCTCGGGAACGCAGCTGGCGAAAGCGCCAGCTGCGCCACAGGTAGGGCAGGACCCAGACCAGTATGGCGATGGCGACAATAGCGAAGAAGGTTTGCACAGTGTCACTCACTCCCTGAAAGCCCGCCCGCCGGGCCGGATGTTTTTGCTGTCTCTCACTACCGGGTCAGTAGCGCACACAGTCAATGATTCGCAGTGGCTCACATCCCGGTACTTTTGCGGGGCTCGCACTCGGTGGCTTGCGATAGTTCGGTGCGCTTTTTGATACACCACTGTATGTCGTGGCGATGGCGCGGGGAAGGGGGATCAATTGTTCGCAAACTGATTGCATTTGAGGTTGTGGGGGCTGGGGGTTGGGGGGGAGGGTGGAGGGGTGGGCGCAGGTTGCTTTTGCTCAGGGGGAGCGCCCCGCTGATTATTGTCCGTAAGGGTGGTGAGGTGAGGAGGGTACATGTGGGTTGCAGAGGAGGATGGATTCGAAACTCGCGTCGGCGTGTTTCGCCACTGTTTTGTTCGTCATCTGGGGCTCGCTGCGCGCGGGCTCAACTCGTGGCCGCGTGTTGATCGGGCCCGGGTTAATCGGCCTCGGGAGGCTCGTCCACCGCCCAAATTCGAGATACAAAAAAGCCCCATCCTTGCGGATGAGGCTTTGTTTGTATGGCGCGCTCGGGAGGATTCGAACCTCCGACCGCCTGGTTCGTAGCCAGGTACTCTATCCAGCTGAGCTACGAGCGCGTCGTTGTGGATGCGAACTATAGTGAGTTGCCCTTGTCGAGTCAACTCTTTTTTAAAGCCTTTTTAAGAGAAAAGTCTTTAAAAATCCGCAAGTTACCGAGTTTCTGCACGCCTGCTGCGACAGTGCTGACGGCGGCGCTGAAGCTCGATAGGGCGCGCATTCTGCCGTGGCTTAGGGCGCTTTGCAAGTCCTGTTTTCTGCGATGGCCGTTTTCCCGGTATCGACGTGTTGCCTTCTTCATCAGTTCTTGGGGCTATTACAGGTACGGCTGGGCGCAGGTGCAGGTACGGCTGGGGCAGGCTCAGCCAGATAGATGGCACCTTATGGCTTCAGGCAAGGTGTTCAGGCCGCCACAGTGGGGCTCTCACCCTGCAGCTGGCGCGCGAAAGCGGCCTCGATGGGTTGTGCTTCCCGGTGGCGCTTGATCTCTTCGAAAAACAACTGCGCTTCCGGGTAGCCGAGCTTCAGATAGGCGAGCCACTGCTTGATACGGTTACCCAGGTATTTGGCCGGATACTCCTCGCGGGTGGTCAGGTAGTAGTTCCACAGCAGAGCGGCCACTTGCTGCCAGGGCATGGGGGTGTAGCTTGCGCCGCTGCAGAAGGCTTTGATCTGCAGCGGCAGGTCGGGTCTGGCGAGCAGGCTGCGGCCGAACATAAAGGCTTCACAGCCGGTAACCTCGCGGCAGCGGGCAAACTCCTTCAGCGTCCAGATATCGCCGTTGGCGATGACCGGTATCGACAGTTGCTGGCGAATCTCTCCGATGTATTCCCAGTAGGCGGGCGGGCGGTATCCGTCGACCTTGGAGCGGGCGTGAACCGCCAGCTCGCTGGCTCCACCGTTCTCGGCGGCGCGGGCGTTATCCAGGTAGCTGGTGCGGTCCTGGTAGCCGAGACGGATCTTGGCCGTCACCGGCAGTTCATCCGGCACGGCGGCGCGCACGGCGCTGATGATGGCCTCCACACGATGGGGGCTCTGCAGCAGGCAGGCGCCGCCGTCACTGTTGTTGACGGACTTGGCCGGGCAGCCGAAGTTGAGGTCGATGGCCCTGGCCCCCGCGGCAACGGCGCGGGCGGCATTGTCGGCCATGACTTGTGGATTGCCACCCAGCAGTTGCAGGCGCACTGGTGTTCCCGCTTTAGTACGGGCATCGGTATCCAGTTCCGGGCAAAACTTTTTGAACACCCGCCGCGGCAGGCGGGTGTGGGTTACCCGCACAAACTCGGTTACACACACATCGATACCGCCGATCTCGGAGAGCAGGGCGCGAACATGGTGATCGATAACCCCTTCCATGGGCGCCTGATAGATTCGGACGGTTGGGTGTTGTGTCTTATGGGTCATAAAGGGTTGGGATGAGGATTGCGGGCTGGGGGTGTTGGTGCGTTTATTTTAACACCACATGGGTGTGCGCCGTAATATCTATAACTATCCGGCTCGGGGATGGTATCGACAGTAATCATTGCAATTGAAACGGCCCTTTATCGTTGCTCCTGTAACTAATAACTGTTTGATTTTAAAGAGTTGTTGTAAGGATAATAGCGCCGCTTTTGCGGATATAGGGGAAAATAGTGCAAGAGACGCTACTACAACAGGGACTGGATATCACGCTGTTCGGTATGGGGATTGTCTTCTCCTTCCTGCTTCTGCTGGTGATTGGCACCGGCATCATGTCCCGCATCATCGCTCGCAATTTTCCCGAGGCGGAGCCCGTTGCCCCCACGCGCCCGAGTGCGCAGGGCGACGAAGCGCGGTTGCGCGCAATCGCCAAAGCCGCCATCGAGCAACACCGTAAGCGCCGTCAATAAACGACGGCCGGTGGCCAATTGCAAGCAAAGCAGTCCTTCCAAGAAATTACCGAGAGAGACGACCCATGACTGAGGTTAAAAAGCCCTTGGGGATTACCGATGTGGTCCTGCGTGATGCGCATCAGTCACTTCTGGCTACCCGTATGCGACTGGACGACATGCTACCTATCGCAGAAAAACTCGATAAGGTGGGTTTCTGGTCCCTCGAATCCTGGGGCGGCGCCACGTTTGATGCCTGTATCCGCTACCTGGGCGAGGACCCCTGGGAGCGTATCCGCGAATTAAAGAAAGCCATGCCCAATACGCCTCAGCAGATGCTGTTCCGCGGGCAGAATATTCTCGGCTACCGTCACTATGCCGACGATGTGGTGGAAAAATTTGTCGAGCGGGCGGCGGAAAACGGTGTGGATGTATTCCGCGTGTTCGACGCCATGAACGACATGCGCAACCTGCAGACCGCGTTGCGCGCGGTTAAGAAGCAGGGCAAACATGCCCAGGGCACCATCTCTTATACCGTAAGCCCCGTGCACACCATGGACCTGTGGGTGGACCTGGGCCGCCAGCTGGAGGATATGGGTGCGGACTCCATCGCCATTAAAGATATGGCCGGCCTGCTGCGTCCCTACGAGGGCTATGAACTGGTCAAGCGCCTGAAGAGCGCGGTGGATATTCCCATCCATATGCAGTGCCACGCGACCACAGGGCTTTCCACCGCCACCGCACTGAAATGCATCGAAGCCGGCATCGACAATGTGGATACCGCCATTTCCTCCATGTCGATGACTTACGGTCACAGCCCGACCGAATCCCTGGTAGCCATTCTCGAGGGTACCGATCGCGATACCGGACTCGATATTGAGCTGCTGGAAGAAATCGCGGCCTACTTCCGCGAAGTGCGCAAGAAGTACGCCAAGTTCGAGGGTTCGCTGCGCGGTGTGGATTCCCGCATCCTGGTGGCGCAGGTGCCCGGCGGCATGCTCACCAATATGGAAAACCAGTTGCGCGAGCAGGGCGCTGCCGACCGTCTCGACGAGGTACTGGAAGAAATTCCACGTGTGCGCGAAGACCTGGGCTTTCTGCCCCTGGTGACGCCCACCTCACAGATTGTGGGCACCCAGGCGGTGCTGAATGTACTCACCGGCGAGCGTTACAAGTCGATCTCCAAAGAGACCGCCGCGGTCCTCAAGGGCGAGTACGGCGCAACCCCGGCGGAAGTGAACAAGGAACTGCAACAGCAGGTTCTGGAAGGCGCCGAGCCGGTCACCTGCCGCCCGGCCGACCTGCTGGCCCCGGAGCTGGGCAACCTCAGCAAAGAACTGGCAGAAAAAGCCGGCGAACAGAGCATCGATCTGGAAAGCGGCGAGCGAGCGATCGACGACGTGCTCACCTACGCGCTCTTCCCGCAGATCGGCCTCAAGTTCCTGAAAAACCGCAATAACCCGGATGCCTTCGAACCGGTGCCCACCGGCGCCGACGGTCACGCGGTTACCAATGACAAGGGCGAAGGCGTTTACACCGTCACTGTCGAAGGCAAGACCTACAGCGTCACCGTGGCCGACGGAGGCGATGTGACCGCCATGGCACCCGCCTCGGCGGCACCTTCCGCCGGTACCGGAGCCGGCGCTGCGGCCCCGGCCAGCGGTGGCGAACCGGTCCCCGCGCCGCTCGCCGGCAATATTTTCAAAGTGCTGGTGAAGCCCGGTGAGCAGGTCACCGAAGGGCAGGCGATTGTCGTGCTCGAAGCGATGAAGATGGAGACGGCGGTCAGTGCGCCCCGCGCCGGTACGGTCACTACCGTGACCGCAAAAGAGGGTGATTCCGTGGCGGTGGGCGATGTCCTGCTGTCGATCGCCTGAAGGCCATGAAAGGAGTCGCTCGTGGATAATCTTCTGAATCTCTGGCAATCCTCGGGAGCCTATCAAATGGCTTCCGGTCAATTTGCCATGATGCTGGTGTGCCTTGGACTGCTGTTTTTGGCCATCCGCAAGAACTTTGAACCGCTGCTGTTAGTACCGATTGGTTTCGGCGGCCTGCTCGCCAATATTCCCGGTGCACACCTGGCGCTGTCTGCGGCGGAGGCCGCGGTGGTCGCCGGGGATAGCGGCGTACTGCTGCAGCTGGCCCAGCTTCTGGGACTGGAGAACCTCGCCTCCACCACTGCGATGAAAGAGGCGCTGGGCAATGCGCCCGCGTCCATTCAGGCGCAGGCGGCGGTGCTGGCCCAGGACGCCGGCTATAGCAACGGCATGCTGTACAACTTCTATAGTGTTGCCATTGCCTCCGGTGTCGCGCCGCTGGTGATCTTTATGGGGGTGGGCGCGATGACGGACTTCGGCCCACTGCTGGCCAATCCGCGCACCCTGTTCCTTGGCGCCGCCGCTCAGTTCGGTATCTTCGCCACGGTACTGGGCGCGGTGGGTATGTCCGCCGCCGGCATCATGGATTTCACCATCGCCGAAGCCGCCGCCATTGGCATCATCGGCGGTGCGGACGGCCCCACGGCCATCTACGTTTCCAGCCTGTTGGCCCCGGAGCTTCTCGGCGCCATTGCGGTTGCCGCCTACTCCTATATGGCTCTGGTGCCACTGATTCAGCCGCCGATCATGCGCGCGCTGACCTCGCCGGAGGAGCGCCGCATTGAAATGGTGCAGCTGCGGCATGTGAGCAAGCGCGAGAAGATCACCTTCCCGTTGCTGCTGCTGATACTGGTGGCGCTGTTTCTACCGAGTGCGGCGCCGCTGCTGGGCATGTTCTGCTTCGGCAACCTGATGCGCGAAAGCGGCGTGGTGTCGCGTCTTTCGGATACCGCCCAGAATGCCCTGATTAATATCACCACGATATTCCTGGGCTTATCTGTGGGGTCCAAGCTGGCGGCCGACAAGTTCCTGGACCCCAAGACCCTGGGAATCCTCGCGCTGGGTATCGTGGCCTTTGCGATTGGCACCGCCACTGGCGTGTTGATGGCCAAGTTCATGAACCTGTTCAGCAAGCACAAACTGAACCCCCTGATCGGTTCAGCGGGTGTCTCGGCGGTGCCCATGGCGGCCCGGGTATCCAACAAGCTTGGGCTTGAGGCCAACCCGCAAAACTTCCTGCTGATGCACGCCATGGGGCCCAATGTGGCGGGTGTGATCGGCTCCGCGGTGGCCGCCGGTGTGATGATCACCATGGTGCGGGCCATGACCGGTTGACCGGCTATATTTAGCTGGTGACCAGGTGGCCGGTAACCCGGCAGCGGAACTGCTGGTTACATCATAAAGAAGCGGGCTTTGGCCCGCTTTTTTATTGTCTGCGCCCGTCGGTACTGACAAAGCGCTGACCTGTGGGTCTGGGGTGCCGGAAGAGCATCGGGAGCTTCTCAGCGGCGTGGTATCATGGCCGCGTTTTTTGTCTACTGGGGCGCCAACGGTCGCCCGGAGGAGAGGTAATGTCCTGGTTGGGTGCGGGTATCGGCGCCGGTATTGGCATGGTCTTCGGCGGGCCTATTGGCGCGGCCTTGGGCGCCTGGATCGGCAGCACGTTTGGTTCCGGGCTGCGCAATGCGGGCGCTTCCGCCAAGCTCAACCGCGATGGTGCCCAGGCGGTTTTTATCGTCACCCTGTTTTCCATGCTGGCCAAAATGGCCAAGGCGGATGGGCAGGTTTCCAGGGCGGAAATCGATCTGGTTGACGACTTTATCCGCAACAACCTTCGTCTTGGAGACGAAGAGCGGGCGGAGGCCATCCGTATCTTCCAGAATGCCAAGAGCGATTCCTACAGCATTTACGACTATGCCCAGCAATACAGCCAGCTGGTTCGCAATCAGGCGATGCGCGAGGTGGTGTATCGCCTGTTATTTGCCGTTGCCCATGCGGATGGCCAGTTTCATCGCGCGGAAGAAGAGATTCTGCGAAAGATTCCGTCTTATCTGGGGCTGCATGAATCCATTTTCGCCGCCATGGCGGGCGAGTTTGACCGCCGCCATGGCGGCTCTTCGATTACTCTGGAGCAGCACTACGCCGTATTGGGTTGTTCGGCAGACGTGAGTGACAGGGAATTAAAACTGGCCTATCGCCGCAAGGCGGCGGAGTTTCACCCGGACAAGATTGCCTCCAAGGGTTTGCCGGAAGAATTCCTGCGCCACGCGGAAGACCAGATGAAGAGCGTGACAGTGGCCTACGAAACCATCGTTGCCGCACGCAAGCGCGCCGCTTCATCCGCGACGACCTGATTGTAATTTTGCTAGCGCCCGCAGGTAATGAAGCCAGGTGTGGGCAGCAGTAAGACAGTAAGACAGTAAGACAGTAAGACAGTAAGACAGTAAGACAGTAAGACAGTAAGACAGTAAGACACTAAGACAGTAAGAGAGAACCCTATGAGTCTTGCCAAACAGATTGAAGAAAAACTCTCGGCGGAGTTTGCCCCCGAGCATATTGAGGTGGAATGTGAGAGCCACCTGCACAATGTGCCCGCGGGCTCTGAAATGCATTTTCGGGTGGTGCTGGTTTCCGAGCAGTTTGCGCCACTGCGCAAAGTGCAGCGTCACCAGAAAGTCTACGGCGTACTGGCGGAAGAAATGGCAGGTCCAGTCCACGCGCTGGCCTTGCATCTTTTCAGCCCCGGAGAGTGGCAGGGGCGCGCTCCCGATAGTCCTCAGTGCCTGGGCGGCGGCAAGAAGTCCTGACGCTTCGCTCAGATTCGCCAGCTTTAAGTCTCCCCGCCCGCCGGCTCTTATTACAGCTGAAGCCCTTCAGCAGGGCTTTCTCTCAGGCTGCGGCCGCCCCCATGCTCTCCTGTCATATGTCGCTCCAGCGCATGTCTTTCCATCTCACCTTGTATTGCTACCGCGCAGGCAACACAGCGGGCTTGTTGGCCCGTGGCTGCAGCGTTTCTTTGCATGCGGCAAAGCGCGGCTTCGCTCACTACCGGGCGGTGTGATTCTCCACAGCGGTGCCAGTGCCCAGGTCTGTTGCCCCAGGCTCGCCACAGTTCATGGATTTTTCCATCGCTCTATAGGGGGGCGGGAACAGAGGTCGGTGCCATTCTTCAGCGGCCAGTGCAGTTTCGCTTGTCGGTGGAGGCTTTATTTTGGATGAAAAGAGCGACTTTTTTTCCTTTCTGATTCCTGAATATTTGGCGGATCAAGGCGCCAAAAAAATTAATTCTGCGTCAAAAAAAATGAAAGACCGTCAATGAGGCGTAAAAGTTCCACTGTGGTGCCGCGAGGTTGGTCATTTTTTCTACAGCGTATTTTTCCGTGTCTATGCTGAAGGAGATTGGGTTAATTGCTGTTCAATTTGCCGAATATCAATGGAGTATTACCGATGAAAATGACGCGCATTCTGACACCTCTGGCTCTTGCTGTTTCCACCGTGGTTGGAGCGCAGCAGGTATTGGCGGGACCTTCCGGTTACGAGCCTCCCATGCCTTCGGGCCCGGCCCCTATCTATGAGGCCGGCACAGTCGTGTTACGCCTGGGTGCGGCCTTCGTCGATCCGAAGGACACCAGAGTCAACCTTCGCAACCCGGATATCTTCCCGGAGTTTGAAGGGCTGAAATACAAGGTGGATTCCGAGTGGTCGTGGCAGTTCAGTGCCATGTTTATGCCGATTGACCACTTTGGTATCGAGTATCAGTATGACGGAGAGACTAGCCACAGCCACGATATTCGTTTTTATCAGGGTGGCGAGGAAATCCTCAGCCAGAAGATTAAAAACAAGGATCTGGACAGAATCTCTCAAGTGCTGACCGTGAACTGGTTCCCGGTATGCAAGGAGTCCTGGATTCAGCCCTATATCGGCGTCGGTACTGTCTATACGGACTTTGACAGTGTAAAAACCAGCGCACTGATCAATGAGTATCTGGCGGACAATGCCGATGCCATTGGTCCCGCCCGTTTCACCATCGGTGATAGCTGGGCCTGGACTGGCCAGGTGGGTGTGGATGTTGTACTCGGCCGTGAGAGCAATTGGCTGGTAAACGCCGCTGTGCGCTACGACGATACCAAGCTGGATTCGCAACTCAGCTATGCGGTCGAAGGCTTGACCCAGGGTGACCCGCAGGAAACCCGCAACTTCTACAATGCGGTCAGATCCGAGTTTAAGCCCGAGCCCTGGGTGTGGACTATCGGTGTGGGTTACAAGTTCTGATAACCCGCTCGTTTCCAGGGATGGAAACACAGACAAGAAAAAAGGCGCTTCGGCGCCTTTTTTCTTGTCGAGCCCTCTTGATCCGCTCTGTTAATGATCGCTTTTCACCCGGTTTTTCTACCTCCGTTCATCGAGGCAGTCGATGAGGTGAGTGGCCGCGATTCAACGATTGCTGGGAAAAGCGAACTGGGCGCCTTCGCGCACATCACTGGCGGGCCAGCGCTGGGTAATGGTTTTGCGCTTGGTGTAGAAGCGCACCGAGTCGGGGCCATAGGCATGCAGATCCCCGAACAGGGATTGCTTCCAGCCGCCGAAGCTGTGGTAAGCCACCGGCACCGGTAACGGCACGTTGATTCCCACCATACCGACTTTAATGTTATCGGCGAAGTAGCGCGCGGCTTCGCCGTCCCGGGTAAAGATGCAGGTGCCATTGCCGTATTCGTGGTTGTTGATGATCTCCATCGCCTGTTCCATGGTGTCGACACGCATTACACACAGCACCGGGCCAAAGATTTCATCGGCATGAATCGCCATGCCGGGCTTTACCCGGTCGAACAGGCTCGCTCCCAGATAGTTGCCCTGCTCGAAGCCATCCACCACCAGACCGCGCCCATCCACCACCAGTTCCGCGCCTTCCTCGACCCCGCGAGTGACATAGCCGGTGACCTTTTCCAGATGGGCACTGCTGATCAGAGGTCCCATATCGTTGGCGGTGTCGCGCCCATCCCCCACTTTGAGTGTGGCAATCTGGGTTTTCAGTTTATCGATCAGCGCATCGGCGGCTTGCTCGCCCACCACCACGGCCACGGAAATGGCCATGCAGCGCTCGCCGCAGGAGCCGTAGGCTGCGCCCATCAGTGCGCTGGCGGCGTTGTCCAGGTCGGCATCGGGCATGATCAGCGCATGGTTCTTGGCGCCGCCGAAGGCCTGCACCCGTTTGCCGGCGGCACAGCCGGTGGCATAAATATATTTAGCCACCGGGGTCGAGCCGACAAAGCTGACGGCCTGGACCCTGGGGTCGGTGAGCAGGGTGTCCACGGCTTCTTTGTCGCCGTTGACCACATTGAGAACTCCGGCGGGAATGCCTGCCTCGAGTCCCAACTGGGCGATAAACAGCGCGGCGCTGGGGTCGCGCTCCGATGGCTTGAGCACAAAGGTGTTACCGCAGGCCACCGCCATCGGCCACATCCACAGGGGCACCATGGCGGGAAAATTAAACGGGGTGATTCCGGCACAGACCCCCAGCGGCTGAAATTCGCTCCATGAGTCGATGGCCGGACCCACATCGCGGCAGTGCTCCCCTTTTAAAAGCTCGGGCAGGGAGCACACATATTCGACGTTTTCGATACCCCGCTGCAGTTCTCCCATGGCGTCGTTCAACACCTTGCCATGCTCGCAGGTGAGCAGGTGGCAGATTTTGTTGGCGTTCTGCTCTAGGAGATCCTTGAGGCGGAACATGATGCGGGCGCGCTTGATCGGTGGCACCGCGCGCCAGGCGGGGTAGGCGGCCTCGGCAGCGGCAATGGCCGTTTCCACTGTGGCTTTGCTGGCCAGGCAGACCCTTGCCTCGAGCTGGTTGGTGGATGGGTTGATGACTTCCTGGGTTCGAGTGTCCTCGGCGACGCGTTCGCCGTTGATCAGATGCCCGATAGTTTGCATGGTGGTTCCCTCCAATGGCCGGCATCCGCAGCCGGCGGCCGGTGTCCTTGCGCTGTGATGGTTGTGGGGGCTTTCGTTTGGCTTATTTCGTCAGCCCTCTTTCTTCTGGTTTCCTTTATTTGGCTTCCTTCGTTTGGCTTCTTGCGTTGCCCCGTTTTGATGGCTTTTTTACCGTCTGTTTCTGACGTTTCTTTCTACCGCTTCTTTCTACCCCTTCTTTCTACCGTCTCTCTGCAGTTTTCATTAGTGCGGCCTTGTCCTATCCCAGGTCTAATGGCCTCTTGCGGCGCCCGCAGAGATCAGGGGTTTGCGCAAAACCGCGTCGCCCTTGCTGGACTTTAGTGTTGGCCCACTTACGCAATACGACTGTATCAGGGCTTGTGGATTGGTGGATGCGGGGTGACGCGCCAATAAGCCGCGGTGAGGGCTTGGGCACTCGAGTTCCGGGTTTTGGGAGGGCTTGGGGAGTATTGGAGCCGGGGCCTGCGGCCGCTGGGCAGGCCGGGAAGCCGGCTCTGCCCGGGGTTCTAGTGGGGGAAATCCCGCAACACTGCCAGGAAGGCATCGCCAAAGCGCTGCAGCTTGCTGTCGCCGACACCGGAGATGGATAGCAGGGCTTCTTCAGTTTGCGGCCGTGCGGCGAGCATTTCGCGCAGGGTGGCGTCGTGGAAAACCACATAGGGCGGCACCCCTTTTTCGTCCGCCAGCTGCTTGCGGCAGGCCCGCAGGGCCTCCCACAGTGGGGCATGCTCCGGCGCGATATCGGCGGCGGCCCTGCTGGCGCCGGATTCCGCTCGCCGAGCGGGTGCGGGCAGCTTGCGCAGCTCGATCTGTTCCTCGCCGCGCAGCAGCGGCCGGCAGGCTTCGGTGAGTTGCAGGGCGCCAAAAGCCTCGCTGTTGACCTCGAGATAGCCCCGCACCACCAGTTGGCGCAGGATACCGCGCCACTCGGCGGTGCTCCTGTCGGCGCCGATGCCGTAGGTGGAGAGCTGGTCGTGGCCAAACTTCAGCACCTTCTCACTGCGGCTGCCGCGCAGGACATCGATCACATGGGAGGCTCCAAAGCGCTGACCGGTGCGGTAGACACAGGACAGCAGCTTGGCGGTGGCTTCGGTGCCATCCCAGGTCTGTGGCGGCTCCAGACAGGTATCGCAGTTGCCACAGGCTTCGGGCAACTCCTCGGCGAAGTAGCGCAGCAGCGCCTGGCGGCGGCAGCTGGTGATCTCACAGAGTCCCAGCATGGCATTGAGGCGGCTGCGCTCCTGGCGGCGGTGTTCCTCGCTGCCCTCGGAGTTGGCCGCCATTTGTCCCAGCTTGACCACATCTTCCAGTCCATACAGCAGCAGGGCTGTGGCCGGGTCGCCGTCGCGCCCGGCGCGGCCGGTCTCCTGGTAATATGCCTCGATACTCTTGGGCAGGTCCAGGTGGGCGACGAAGCGGACGTCGGGCTTGTCGATACCCATGCCGAAAGCGATGGTGGCCACCACGATCACGCCGTCCTCGCGCAGGAAGCGGCGCTGGTGTTCTGCGCGCAGGTCCGCTGGCAATCCGGCGTGGTAGGGCAGGGCGTTGAAGCCCTGCTGGCACAGCCAGTCGGCGGTGCTCTCCACCTTGTTGCGGGAGAGACAGTAGACGATGCCGGAATGGTCCTGATGCCCGTTGCGGATGAAGTCCAGCAGCTGCCGGCGGGGATTGTCTTTCTGTGCGATTCGATAGCGGATGTTGGGGCGGTCAAAGCTGCTGACGAAATGCCGCGCTTCCGACAGGTCGAGGCGCTGGGTGATTTCAGCCCGGGTGCGGCGGTCGGCGGTGGCGGTGAGGGCGATGCGCGGCACCGAGGGAAACTGCTCGTGCAGGCAGTTGAGGTGCAGGTAGTCGGCGCGGAAATCGTGCCCCCACTGGGAGACACAGTGGGCCTCGTCGATGGCAAACAGCGACAGCGGTACCCGGTGCAGCAGGTCCAGGGTGCGGGGTTGCAGAAGGCGTTCAGGGGCCAGGTAGAGGAGGTCCAGCTGCTCTCCCAGCAACGCCTGCTCAATCTGCTGGGCCTGTTCCGGTGGCAGCGAGGAGTTCAGGAAGGCGGCGCGCACGCCCGCCGCGCGCAGGGCTTCCACCTGGTCCTGCATCAGGGCGATCAGCGGTGAGATCACCACCCCGCAACCTTCCCGCGCCAGCGCCGGAATCTGATAACAGAGGGACTTGCCACCGCCGGTGGGCATCAGCACCAGCGCATCGTCACCGCCGACAACGGTATCGATGATTTCCTGCTGCGACCCGCGGAAGTGCGTATAGCCGAATGTGTGTTCGAGTATGGACTGGGGGGAATTTGAGTGTGGGGAATTCAATTGTAAGGGATTCGGCTGTGGGGAGTTCATCGTTGCAGAGTTCATAGGGGCGCAGTATACCCGCTTCGGATTTTGCACGGTGGTACTGCGGGGGATTGATTGTGACTGTTAAGGGCAAAATCTGGCGCCCCTTATCCGCTGCTTCGAACCTGATGGGGGTGGTAGTGCCTATAATCCTGCCACCACCGACATGGACAAGGATAAGGCTATGTGTGCCCTGATAAGGATGGTGTCGTGGCTGCTCGTGATTGGTCTCGCTGGATGCGCGACCGGCACCCCGCACAATCTCTTGCAATCGGATCGCGCCGATACCCACCTGGGCTGGAAGCAGGCGCCGGAAAACCAGCTCGCCTACTCGGTTGCCACAACAAGTGGCATCGCCCGCCTGGTGCTGGACAAGCTGCCGCAGAATCTCAACCGGGTGACCCTGTATCTGCCCGCCATGCAGCGGGTGGAGGGGGTGCAGTGGCTGGGAGATGATGGTGACAAGGCCATGCTGTATTCCGGCGGCGTCGGCGAACCGGGGGTGACGCTGGAACAGCGCCGCCGCGGCTTCGCCTTGCTGATTGAAGGGCCGGCACTGGAGCGGGTACGCGTGGGCGGTCAGCTGACGGTGGTGGACTTCTACCGCAGCTGATCAGCTGCGGCCCGGCCCGGACTGGCCCGCAGGGGCGCCAAACCCCAACCCCTGCGGGCGGATCAGGTAGAGGCGGGGCCAGAACTTGCCCGTCACCCAGAGGCCGTTGCGCGCCTTATCCCAGGCGATGCCATTGGCGACCATATCCGGGTGCTGGGAACCCGGGTCCAGCCGCTGCAAATCCACACTTCCGCGCACCGCACCGCTCTGCGGGTCAATGGCGATAATGCGCGTGTCATGCCAGATATTGGCCCATATCAGCCCGTGGGCATATTCCAGCTCATTGAGCAGGGTCCACTGCTCACCGCCACCGGTGACTTTGAGTTCGCGCAGCACTTTGAAACTGTCCGGGTCGCGGAAAGTCAGGGTGTCGCTGCCATTGCTCATAATCAGCTGATCCCCGTCACTGGTGAGGCCCCAGCCCTCGCCCGTGTAATAGTGCCTGCCCAGAGGGCTCATATCCTCGCGCCGGTAGCGCTGTAGTTCACCGGCTTTGTAAGTCAGCAGGTAAATCTGCCCGTCGAGCACGGTGAGTCCCTCGGCAAAGCGGTCACTGGCCAGCCATTTGCGTCTTACGGGCCGCGCGGTGGGATCGGTATACTCGGCTAACCAAGAGCGGCCGAACAGGCCGCTGCTTTCCCACCAGCGCTCGCCGTCGAAAAAGAGTCCCTGGGTAAAGTGGTCGCCGGGCCTTGCACGCTGTTCCAGTAATTCGTAGTCGAGGCGGGGCACCGGTTGCCCGGTATTGGCCAGCGTTACCGGCGGCAGAGCGAGAAACAGGAAGAGAAGCGGCGCCAGCGCTGGCACGGGGAGGCGCACGAGAGGCCGCCGGTGATTTGCCATGGCGGCGATCATCCGGCGAGCGCGGCGGCAGAATTCCAAATCAGGCATTTCAGGCTTTATGACCAGAATAAAAACATTTGTGACCTTGACCCTGCTGGGGGGGCTGGCGGTGGTGTTGCCTATCGCCATTTTTATCTTGCTGTTCCAGTGGCTGTTCGGCCAGGTCAGCGAGCTGGTGGCGCCGGCGGTGCACTGGTTCGAGGCCCAGACCGGCTTCAAGAATACCGTTGCGCGCCTGGCGGTGATAGCCCTGATTCTGGGCAGTTGCTTCCTGATCGGCCTGCTGGTGAAGACCGGCGTCGGTGGCTGGCTGCACCGCCATATGGACCACTGGCTGGGGCGGCTGGCACCGGGCTACAACACCATCAAGGATCTGGTGCTGCAATTTATTGGCGGTGGTGCCGGCGAGGGAGTGCTTGCGGGGCCGGTGGCGCGGGTGAAGATTCTCGGCCTCGACAACCCCCTCACGGTGACGGCCATCGTGACCTCGCGGCACGACAACGGCGATTTCACCGTTTACGTGCCCACGGCGCCGGTGCCCACCTCCGGCTTTGTCTATCACGTGACGGCAGAGTGCGTGGAAATCCTGCCCCATGTCTCGGTGGAGGCGGCGATGAAATCGATTGTTGCCTGTGGCAGTGGCAGCGGGCGCCTGTTGGCCCGACCCGCTGGGGAAACCGTGGCGGGCTGACCCGCTGGGTTTACCGCTGGCGGTTCTTGCCCAGATCGCGAATGGCAAAGCGGGCCGGGTGCAGTGCCCGCGCCAGGGTTTCGGTTACCGGCATGTATTCGCCACTGATCCAGCTGGCCAGCACTTCCGCCGCCAGCGGAGCATAGGTAAAGCCGCGGGAGCCGAGCCCGCACAGGGCAAAAAGGCCGGCGGGGTACTGGCAGCGCTCGGGGATCAGCGCCTTGCGGTTGCGGCGCAGGAAACTGTAGGTACCGCGCAGGGACGCCCAGTCCGGCAGCGGGCCGGACATGGGCAGGTAGTCCGGTGTGGCGGCGCGCAGGGCGGCGCGACCGGACAGTGTCTGGCTGCCGAACTCGTCCGCCGCCTGCGGCATCAGCTGCGCCAGCATTTCCAGATTTTCCCGCTGTTCGACTTCGCGCAGGTCGGTGCCTGTCTGCCTCAGTTTGAAGGTCGCGCCGAAGCTCTGCCGCCCCCGCCAAGGCGGTGCCACATACCCATCGCCACACACGGCCATGCGCAGCTGGGAGGAACTCTCTGTGGCCTCGGCAATGGAGACCTGACCGCGAATCGGTATTAACGGCAATTCAGAGCTCTGGGAAAACCCGGGGCTGCTTTCCGCACAGCAGATCACCACCGCGTCGGCCCGGTAATGGGCGGACGCAGACCCCTGCAGCTGCCAGCCGGCATCATTCTGTCGCAACTGTTCGATACTTGTATGGCAATGCAACTGGATATTGTCGTGATGCAGAAGCGCCGCGCACACATTGGCCGGTTCCAGCCAGCCGCTGCGCGGAAAATAGAGTCCCGCAAAGGGCAGGGGAATACCGGCAAGGGCCGAGGCGCCGGCCGGGTCCACCGGCTGAGCCAGCGCATCGGCATCCAGGGGCGCCAGCCACTCACGCAGCTGCGCCTGCAGCGTTTCCTCTTTATGGCCCTGGGCGAGCTGGAGCAACCCACAGGCGTGGAAAAGCTGCGGGCACAAGCGCGGGTAATAGCGCAGGGCAAACAGCAGCGCGTGCAGGTTGAAGTCCCCGTTGGGGCCGGGGCGGTGGGAAAGCTTCGCATAGAGAATGCCCTGCCGGTTGCCCGAGCCGCCATTGCCGGGCGCGGCGCCGCGCTCGAAGACCATGACCGAATAACCGCGTTCGGCAAGTGCGCGGGCGGTGGTGGCTCCGGCGATACCGGCGCCGATGACCGCGATCACCCGGTTGCGGGGCTCGGGCTCGGGCTTGGGCTCGGTGTTGGGATTGGGGCTGGGGGTATGGTGGCCGGACAGATGCTCTGGCAGATGCCAGGGGGTTGTCGATACCGGCGGGGCGGTCAGTGCAGCGAGCCGGCCGCGCAGCATCTCCCGCTTGCGGCCAAAGCCCGGCACTTTTTCCAGCGTGAATCCGGCTTCCCGCAGCCCGCGCCGCACCAGGCCGGCGCAGGTGAAGGTGGCAAAGGTGGCTCCCTCTGCACTGAGGGCGGCGATATTGCGAAACAGCGCGTCGGTCCACATGGCCGGGTTCTTGGATGGCGCGAAACCATCGAGAAACCAGGCATTGACCTGTCGATCGCGGGAATCGTCCCCCAGCCGCAGGGCGGCGAAGCCTTCACTGGCTTCCCCGATCACCAGTGTCAGGGTGACCTGTGGGAATTGCAGCCGGTGCACACCGGCGGCGAGCAGGGGCGGGTAGGCCTCAAGCAGCTGGGCGGATAGCGATTGCAGGGCGGGCCAGAGGGCCAGGGCGCGGCAGAGGTCAGCGGCGCGCAGCGGATACTTCTCCACCGAGATAAAGTGCAGTTGCGCTCCGTCGGGTGCGGCTTCCCGCCACAGCTGCCAGGCGGCGAGAAAGTTCAGTCCGGTGCCAAAGCCGGTTTCGCCGATGGTAAAGCGCTCACCGGCCGCAAGCCCTGCCCAGCGTTCCGCCAGCTGGTTGTGTTGCAGGAAGACATGGCGCGTCTCCTCCAGACCGGACTCGCGGGAAAAGTAGACATCGTCGAAGGCGCGGGAGAGGGGCTGGCCATCCTCCCGCCAGTGAATATCCGCGTGGGGGTGTTCACTCTCCATCGCTTAGGCCTCCATACCCTGGGTCTCTATTCCCGCAGGCCGAATTCGCGCAGCACTTGCGCGCACCAGCGGTCCAGGCGCTCGTCGCTGAGGTCGAACTCGTTTTCCTCATCCAGAGCCAGCCCGACGAAATGGCTGCCATCTTTGCTCAGTCCTTTCGACTGCTCGAACTGGTAGCCTTCCGCCGGCCAGTAACCCACCGCGCGGGCACCGAGGGCGATCAGCTGCGCGTGCAGGTAGCCGAGGGCATCCTGAAACCACTGGGGGTAGCCCTCCTGGTCACCCAGCCCGAACAGGGCGACGGTTTTGCCGGACAGGTCCAGCGCGGCCAGCTGGTCCCAGACATTTTCCCAGTCTTCCTGCAGCTCGCCGTAATCCCAGGTGGGGATACCGAAAATAAGGAAATCGTATTGCTGCGCCAGCGCGATATCGTCTTCCGCCACATTGTGGATATCGACCCATTCATCGCCGAGTCGGTCGCGGATTTTCTCCGCTGTCATCTCCGTATAGCAGGTGCTTGAGCCGTAAAAGAGTCCGATCGGTGCGAGCATAGCTTGTCAGTCAGTGGTTACTGTCGGTGATTGCGAGTCGTGTGTTGTTGCGGGTTACTGGGGCTTGGCGCCGGCAAAATCCAGCTGGCGCCAGGCCTCATAGGTCACCACCGCCACCGCATTGGAGAGGTTCATGCTGCGGCTGTCCGGGCGCATGGGGATGCGCAGGGTGTGCTCCTCGCCGAGCAGGTCGAGAAACTCCTGCGGCAGACCGCGGGTTTCCGGGCCAAACACGATGGCGTCCCCCGGGTGATAGATAACCGCAGCATGGCTGCGCTTGCCGCGGGTGGAGAGAGCCAGCACCCGCCGGGGCTGTTCCGACTCAACGAAGGCGGCCCAGTTGTGGTGGCGACTGACGCGGCTGTACTCCCCGTAATCCAGCCCCGCACGGCGCAGGCGCTTGTCGTCCATCTCGAACCCCAGGGGCTCAATCAGGTGCAGCTCGGCGCCGGTGTTGGCACACAGCCGGATGATATTGCCGGTATTGGGGGCGATTTCCGGTTGGTAGAGTACGATTTTGAACATGCTGTCCGCAGCACTGCCCGTCTGGGCGGTGGTCTTCAGTGCTTGCTAGTTCTTACTAGGTCTTTCTAGGGCGATCTAGAGAGCTCTGGGGCTTTCTGTAGAGTTAGAGGGCGGCGCCGTGGCGTCACCCCGTATGCGGCGCGGATTATTCCACAGTTAGGAGGCTGAAGCGATTTCCTCGCAGTCGATCTCAACCCCCAGTTCATCGGCAATGGCATCCAGCTCTTCCTGCAGCTCGTCCAGATCGAGACTTTCGGACACGCTGATGGTGCAGTTGGCGGTAAACAGCGGCTCGCCGCTCCAGGGTGTGCTGTCGAAGCCGGTTTCCAGCTGCTCCAGATTGAGTTGCCGTGCCGCCAGAGCACGGGAAATCTCCCGTACGATACCGGGGCGATCATTGCCGATCAGTTTCAGTTGCACCGTGTGCAGCTGCTCGGCCGCGACCGCGCTGGCATCTTCCACCTGTAGCTTGAAGCCCTGAGAGGCCAGCGCGGCCAGCCCATCCTTCAGGCCCTGGGCGCTTTCCCCGGCAACACTGACCCGCAAGATGCCGGCAAACTTTCCGGCGAAATGCTCCATGCGACTGTCTTCCCAGTTGCCGCTATTGTCGGCGATGACGGCGGAGAGCTTCTCCACGATTCCGGGCTTGTCATCGCTGATCAGTGAAATCACGAGGTGCTGTTGCATGTGGTATTCCTTAGCTGCAGAACAGGGTTACACTGACTTGCATTGTAGCCACTGGCGCCGCTTCTGATAACAGCCCTGAGCCGACAACAGCCCTGAGCCTAAACAGCCGTGAGCCGATAACAGCCCCGGGTCGATTACCAGTGGGAGCCAAAGCAGCCCCTGGCTTAACCACCGTGAACAGCAGCCGAATCTGATCCACACAGGCTATCGCCAGGTAACAGTCTGCTATTGCTGCTAAGAAATCGGCGATGCGCTCCAGCATCGGCGTTTGCGTGCCGTGGCGGACGGTTCAAGGTGAGTGAAAGTGAATAAAGTTGAATAAAGATGAATGAAGCTGGCAAGGTGAATGAGCGGCAATCATCACTGCAGGCAGCGCAATGAAAATGTATCGCTGCCACGCTCAAGCTGGGAACCCGAACAGATCGTGAGCGGTCTCTGCAGAATAAAATCGACAGTGTCATGTCGAAACTGGATCAGTAACCGATAACTCTCAGGAGGGGGACACGTATGAAACTAAAAATGCTAACCACGGGGCTGGCGTCCGCAGCATTGGTACTGGCGGCAGCTGGATGTGCGGAGAAAGACCAGAGTGCAATAGACCAGAGCACAATAGACCAGGGCGCAACGGAAACATCCGCCGCTGCCGTTGAAGAGGTGCAAGTGCAGGACACCGCGGTGGAGAGGCAGGGGGCGGATGCCGTGGCGAGTGGCACCGAGCAGGGCGCGGCCAACACCTTGCAGGCTGTTATTGCCGGCGACCAACGCACGCCTGAATACGCCCAGCGTGACCAGTACCGCCACCCGGCGGAGACCATCGAGTTTATCGGTATCGAGCCGGATATGACGGTGGTTGAGGTTGCCCCCGGTGGCGGCTGGTATACCGAGATACTGGCGCCCTACCTGAAAGACGCTGGCACTTTTTATGCGGCCCATTTCCCCGCAGACAGCGAGGCCGAGTACTACCAGCGCTCCCTGCAGGCCTATAAAGACAAACTGGCCGCGGATGAGGCAAGTTACGGCGAGGTGATCCTGACGGAGTTCGATCCGGCTTCCGCAAGTGAAATTGCCCCGGCGGGCACCGCTGACGTGGTGGTGACTTTCCGCAATGTACATAACTGGATGCGCGGCGAAAACGAACAGCAGGCGTTCGAGAACTTCTTTGCCGCGCTCAAGCCCGGCGGTGTGCTGGGTGTGGTCGAACACCGCGCGAAACCCGGTACCAGCCGCGAGGACATGATCAGCAGCGGCTATGTCACCCAGGATTATGTGATCCAGGTGGCCGAGCAGGCCGGCTTCGAGCTGGATGCAGCCAGCGAGATCAACGCCAACCCTAAAGACAGTGCCGATCACCCGAAGGGGGTCTGGACCCTGCCGCCCTCCCTGCGCCTCGGTGAGGAGGATCGGGACAAGTATCTCGCTATTGGCGAGAGCGACCGCATGACTTTGCGTTTCCGCAAGCCGGCGGATGCGGCGAGTACAGACTGATAGCGAGATTGGAGATGAGCGTGCGGGTGGTCGCGGGTTAGAATCCCGTTTCTGATTTACGGCCACCCGAACGCAGTACCCACCATGCGCATTCCCCACAACCAACTCGACCCCGACACCCTGCAAAGCCTGCTGGAGGAGTATGCCACCCGCGATGGCACCGACTACGGTGAGCGGGAAGTGAGTCTTACCGACAAGGTCGCCAGCCTGCGCCGGCAGCTGCAGTCTGGCGACGTCGTTATCTGGTTTGAGCCGGGAGAAGAGTCCGTCAACCTGGTGCTGGCGGAGGATCTGGCCGGTTATGAGTGACTGGCTGATCGATCTCAGTGTCGGCAATCCGCAAGCGCGTTTTCTTTTTGCCCATGGCGCCGGGGCGCCGATGGACAGCGAATTCATGGCGTTTCTGGCGGCCGCTGTGGCCGCCAGCGGTATCGAGGTGGTGCGCTTTGAGTTTCCCTATATGGCCGAGCGCCGCGAGACCGGTAAACGGCGCCCGCCGAACCCCATGCCACAGCTGCAGGAGGCCTTTGCCGCGCAGATCGAGCACTGGCTGAATGAGGGCGATGGGCTGCCGCTGTTTATCGGCGGCAAATCAATGGGGGGGCGGGTGGCCAGCCTGCTGGCGGATGCGCGTTTTGCCGCGGGCGGCATCGGCGGGCTGGTTTGTTTGGGCTACCCGTTTCACCCTCGCGGCAAGCCCGAGCGCCTGCGCACCGAACACCTGGCGGAACTGCAGTGCCCGGCGCTGATTGTCCAGGGCACCCGGGACCCGCTCGGCGACGCGGAAGAAGTGCCCGGCTACAGCCTGTCCGACAGCATCGGTCTGCAGTGGCTGGAAGATGGCGACCATGACTTCAAGCCGCGCAGGGCCAGTGGCTTCAAGCGCGAAGACCACTGGGCCCGGGCGGCGGAACTGGTGGCCGGGTTTATTCAGTGGCGGCTTCGAGAATCGTAATGCGCTCGTCGTCCTGAAGCATGGGCTTCAGCAGGGCCATCTGGCCGCGGCGCTCCTCACTGGTATACCAGTGTTGCCAGTGCAGCTCGGACTGCCACTTGGACAGGGTAAACCGGCGCAGCTTATTTTCCTTGGCTGCATAGGTCTGGCCCTCGATGAACCCTACGGTTCGATAGGCGTGGTTCAGTAATTTACGCGCCGCCTGCTCATAATTGGACTGCATGTCGGGAGCGATCTCCCGCTCAATCAAAACGTAAATCATTTTCTACTCTTTAGTCACTGATTGACTCGATTCTAGCGTGGAGTCTCGCTCCCGTCAGCGGCGAATTGGCCGTGTGACTTGGCAAAGTTGCAGATGAAGTTGAGGCGAAAGTCGCAGGTGACGATTTTGGGCAATTGCCGGACAATAGCGCCATGAAACCAGATCACACCCTCGATGCCCGCGGCCTGCTGTGCCCGGAACCCGTTATGATGCTGCACACCGCGGTGCGCAAAGTCGCTCCCGGGGAGATATTGCAGATGCTGGCCACCGATCCCTCGACCCAGAGGGACGTCCCCAAGTTCTGCCAGTTCCTCGGTCATGAGCTGGTGGAGCATCGGCAGGAGGGCGACGAATTCGTGTACTGGATCAGAAGAGGCGGCGCCTAGGGCGGGGGCATGCCCCCGCCGCCGGGCTGTTGGCTTTGGCTGCTTGGTTCAGGGGGCGGTGACTAGCGCGGCAATGGCCGCGAGTGCTTCCGGGTCCTCGGATTTGATCTTGTTGGCGATATGGTGCTGGAAGAAATAGCGGAACTCCCCCGATTCCTGCGCCGGATAGAGGCACAGGTCACCCGGCAGTACCGGCGTGGTCTCCACGTGATCGTGATCGATCAGCATGCCGTGGATTTCCCCGGAGGCGTAGAGCCGCCAGCTTACCACCTCGGTGAGGGTCAGGTTTTCCCGGTCTGCGTCCATAAATACCGCATGGGTGCCGATGGTATCCGGAATTTCCTGCAGCACTTCGTCTGCCTTGTTGCTTTCGTACTCGAAATATTCCGCCGCTGTTTCCAGTTCGACGATTTTGTGGATAGGGGGTTCCCGAAAAATCTCTTCGATACCCGGGTCGTAGTAGCCCTCGAAGCGGCCGTCGAGGGGGTCTTTGATCTCACAGCAGGGGACGATGGAGTTTAGCCAGGGCACGAGACCTACAATCTCGCCGTTGGCGCGCAGGCCCCAGCACAATATCTTGAGGCTATAGAGGTCGGCTCCACTGGAGCTGTTGGAGTAAAGCATTTCCAAGCCATCCAACTCCGGCGACAGGCGGATGAAGCGCCTGCTCGCTGAAGTTTCGATCGGCTTGCCGGTGAAGAGGTCAACCACATTGCTGTAGCGGTGGTCGGTCATGGAGCACCTCCTTGCAGGGCCGGTTGTGGTGCAGGAGGGTGTTGTACTGCTTATCCCCCCTGGGGGAAACCGGGTAACAGGGCTAGGCCCCTATACCGGCGTCCCTGAACCTAAAGGTATATGTTGCCCCGGCGAAATACAACTCTCGATTCCCCGCTAATTTCCCCTCTGCGTCTGTGGTGATCGGTCGCTTATCTGCCCAGTTATCGCTGGTGCTGCTGTTACCGTGTTGGCCGCAATCGCCGCCTGCTGGACAAATACCACCTTTCAATAAGCCAGCACGCCAGTAGAAAAGAAAAAAACAGAATCGCGGAGGTGGGTTGGTACAGGGTGGTCTCGATCAGGAAGGCAATTGTCACCAGGGCAAGGGCGATAATACCCAGCAGGATGACAACACGGGAAGCGTTGGTTTTTTCTGCAACCCGGTAATGGGCGATTTGCACCGCTAGGTAGCACAAAAGAAAAGTAGCGCCATTGATGCTGGCAATGGCGTGCAGTGACAGGTAGTTGACCAGGAGCAGTATGATGGTAATCGAACCGACAAAACTCAGGGTGGCATTGTGCCAGAGGTTGCGGTTGAAACCCTCCGGAAGCTGTCCCAGTGTTGCCTGCATATAGGATGTGTTGAGTTCGCCAAACAGGTTGGAATTTAAAGCGGAGGCGGTAGCCAGAAGCGCGGCGATCGAGACGAAAACGAAACCCATATGCCCGAAGAGCGGTTCCGCAGCGTGGGCGAGGACGGTTTCCTTGTACTTGATGATATCGCCTGCTGACATGCTGCCAAAAACCGCAACGCCGATGGCAATATAAAGCGCGATGACAATACCGATGGCGGTGAACATTGCGAAGGGAATGGTGCGGGATGGGTTGGCTACATCCTCGCCGGCATTGGTCATAATGCCGAAACCCGCATAGGCGAGAAACGTCAGTCCCAGAGTGCCGATCATCAGAGGGCTGAATTCATTCTTGTGAGCGCCGTCAAGCAGTGCCGGGTCAATACCCGGGACTATCGCCAGGGTGAAAATGACCAGAATCGACATTTTGATTAAGACAATAACGGTCTCAAGCCTGCCGACACTGTGTGCGCTGACCGCATTCACCAGTGCCAGGCCGAGCACGCAGGAGGAGGCAAACACATTGACCCAGAGCCCCGGTGCCCCGGAACCGGTCGCCAGATCGCTGGCGTAATGCCCAAAGGTCTTGGCGACCAGTGCCGAGGCGACCAGAAGCGTTACGTAATACATCAGCGAGAGCGTGCCCGCCAGCGTGCCGCCGCCGAAACCCTGCACAAGAAATTCGACAATGCCGCCATTGGATGGAAAGCGGGCGCCCATTTTTGCGTAAGAATACGCGGCCAGCGCCGCTACAATTCCGGAGATGGCAAAAGACAAAATCGCGGCGGCACCAATTTTCTCACCGACGATTCCCATCAGGGCGAATATGCCCGCACCAACCATTGACCCTATGCCAATGGAGACGATGGCCAGAAAGCTGATGCTGGACTTGCCTTTCTTCCGCATGGAAAACACTGCTCATGATTGGGGGCCGCTTCGCATCCGCCTTCACTGTGGGGTTGAGACTCACCGGTAAAACCCCTGTGAACATGACTGTCTCTGGCGTATTCGCAATAAAAGCAGCGGTCGGTGCCAGGGGTGTCGGCTCATGGGCTAAAAATGCTTAAGCCGAGCTCCCGGCAAATGTATTCCGCCACGAGTTGCCCTCTGACACTGTTTCCGGCTTTGTCGAGAGGGGGGGAAAACACACTGATCGCCAGCTTGCCCGGGGCCACCGCCAGAATGCCGCCGCCCACGCCGCTCTTGCCGGGCAGGCCGACGGAGTAGAGCCAATCCCCTGACGCCGTGTACAGGCCCTCCATGACCATTTCCGACAGAATGCGGGGCACGTTTTGCGGGCTGACCACCTGCTCTTTTGTCAGTGGGTGAACGCCGCCGTTGGCCAGTGTCGCGCCCATCAGTGCCAGATCCCTGGCGGTCACCAGTGTAGAGCAGCCTCTGGTGTAGACATCGCAGGCCTCCATGGGGTCGCAGTAGAGACTGTTGGCGCTGTAGAGAATCCAGGCGATACCGCGATTGTGGAAATTGGTGGTCTGCTCGGACTGATTGACTTCCTCGCTCAGAGAAATGCTTCTGCCGGCAAAGCGGCTCTGTATATCGAGCACCTGCTGCCAGCGATCTTCGGCGTCTTTGGCCTTGATGAGGCTGACCGTCGACATGGCACCGGCATTTACCAGCGGGCTTAGTGGCTTTTCATCGTGCAACGCCAGCGCCATGACCGAGTTGAACGGCAGGCCGGTGGCGTCGGCGCCAACCTTCTGTCGCAGCTGTTCCGGGCCGACCTGTTCGATGGCGAGGGCGAGATTGAAAACCTTGGAGATGGACTCAATGGCGAACTCGTAGTCGGTGTCGCCAGTTTCCAGCACACTGCCATCGGGGAAAGCGACAGCGATGCCGAAGAGCTGTGAGGGCACTTTGGCAAGGTAGGGGATGTAATCGGCATTCGCTCCGGTTGTATTGGTGGCGTAAGTACTGTGCGCTTTCTCAAGCAGTGCCGTGATGTGATCTTTGTCCAGTGGGGGCGCAGAATTCATAGTGAAGGGACCAACCTGGGCCGGGGAACGGCGGTAAATTCCAGCGAGTAAGCTTCATTTTTTATAGTTCAATCCTCCGTAAAGGGCGAACTCGCCGGCGAACTCCGGCGCAACACCGAGCCTGTGGGGTTCATCAATTTGCCTCCCGCCTGAGAGCTGCCGAAGCCCCGCAGAAAGTAACGAAAAGACAGTGGGAGGCTGATGGGTGACTAATGGCGGGGCAGTAATGGCCGCGGGTGCAAGCGTGGCGCTTAGAGGGGCACCGTGGCTGCGCCCTGTGACTCTGCTTCCCTTTGCACAGCAACTTTTTGCCCCTATTGGCCTCTCTTCGACCCTGGACTGCGCCGCGTTAGTCTCTTTTTTTGAACTGGGCTGTTCGTGGGGTAGGTGCAGGGTAGTGGTCATCGCGGCGTGGATTTGCACTCCCGGGAGGCATTGCTATAGTGCGCGCCTTTCACGCGCTTGATTCTGATCCTGAAGTCGCCGCCGATATCCTGGAGCCCCGCTTTGTTGAGCCCTGCCGATGCCGTGACGTCACCAACCGAAGCGGAAACCGCAACCCGCATTTCGGTCGTGTTTGATCGCTGCTTTGCCGCTGCCGACGGTCTGAATACCCGGCTCTGCGGTGGGCATATGGAACCCTATTACCGCCCGGCTGGGGAGCAGTACCCTTTTCACCGGGTCGAATTCACCCGCGATTACCCGGCCAGCGCCCTGCACGAGGCGGCCCATTGGTGTGTGGCGGGCGACGCGCGCCGCCAGCAGCCGGACTACGGCTACTGGTATGCCCCGGATGGCCGCAGTGAGGAGCAGCAGCGCCTGTTCGAACAGGTGGAGGTAAAACCCCAGGCGCTGGAGTGGATCTTCTCGCGGGCCTGTGGCCTCAGGTTCCGGGTCAGTGCGGACAATCTGGCGTTGGGACTGGGGCCGAGCGATGACTTCAAGGCCGCTATTTTTGCCCAGGTGCGGAGCTATTGCCGGCAGGGACTGCCCGGCCGCGCGCGGCAGTTTGCCGCTGCTCTGGCCGCGGAGTTCGGGCGCCCGCAGCCCTTCTGCGAATCGCGCTATCGGCTGGCGGATCTGGCATGAGAGGAGGCGTGAGCAGGGGCGTGACCACCGACAACAGCGAGGGACCGGCACTGCTGGTGGATGCCTCGGTGTATATCTTCCGCTACTACTTCGCCCTGCCGCCCAACTGGGAAAGCCGCAGTGGCTATTCCACCGAGGCGGTTTACGGGTTCACCAATTTCCTGCTCGACCTGCTGCAGCGGCGCCCATCCCATATCGCCTGCGCCTTCGACGAGTCCCTGGGCAGCTGTTTTCGCAATGCGCTTTACCCGGACTACAAATGCAGCCGCGCACTGCCCGATGAGGCGCTGGCGTTTCAACTGGCCGCCTGTCGCACCATGGCCGAGGCGCTGGGTATCGCCAGCTTCGCCAGTGAGCGTTACGAGGCCGACGATATTCTGGCCACCCTGACCCGTGTATTGAAAGGCCGTGGGCCAATCATCATCACTCGCGACAAGGATCTCGGGCAGCTCCTCGAGCGCGGCGCGGTCTCGCTGTGGGACTTCGCCGCCGACCGCCATACCGACCCCGATGCTGTGCGCGCGCGTTTTGGCGTGCAGCCCGCACAGATTCCCGACTATCTGGCGCTGGTTGGCGACAGCAGCGATGACATCCCAGGTGTGCCCGGGATCGGCCCCAAAACCGCCGCCGCCCTCCTGCAGACTTTTGACTCCGTGGAAGCCCTGCTGGCGGACCCGGCCGCCGTCGCCGGACTCGCGATTCGTGGGGCGCGGGGGCTGGCCGGCAAGCTCGGGGAGTATGCCGAGCAGATACGGCTGGCCAAACAGCTGGCCAGCCTCGAAGAAGGGGTGCCCCTCGGCGTCGAAGCGGATGGGTTGCGCTGGGTAGCCAGTGAGCCGGAGCTGGCCCGGGCGCTGGCGGACGAGTTCGGTATCGGCGGGCTCAAGTCTAAAATCGAACGGGTATTGACGATGCAGGCGGCACCGCCGGCGGAGGACGTGTGAAAGCAGGCAGGATCAGGATTGTAGCCGACGAGAATATTCCGGCGGTGGAGCAGTATTTTGGTGATCTGGGCAGTATCCAGCGCCTGCCGGGGCGCACCATGACCCGCGCGCAGCTGCAGGACGCCGATGTCCTGCTGGTGCGCTCAGTCACCCAGGTAGACCGGGCGCTGCTCGAAGGCACGCGGGTGGCCTTTGTCGGCAGCTGCACCATCGGCACGGATCATCTGGATACCCACTGGCTCGACAGCCAGGCCATCCCCTGGAGCGCGGCGCCGGGCTGCAACGCCAACTCGGTGGTGGAGTATGTGTTCTGCGCCCTCGCCGCCCTGGGGCGGGACTGGCGCGGGCAGCGGTTCGGCATCGTCGGCTGCGGCAACGTTGGCGGCCTGCTGCAGCGGCGCCTGCACGGGCTGGGCAATGCGTGCCGGGTTTATGATCCCTGGCAGCAGGCCAACGCGGATCTGGCCACGCTGGAGGAGGTCATGGCCCAGGATGTGGTCTGCCTGCACGCGCCACTGGTGAAGGGTGGCCCCCATCCCACCCGGCATATGATCGATGCCGCCCATCTTGGTGCCATGCAAGATGGCGCGGTGCTGATCAGTGCCGGGCGCGGCGCCGTGGTGGACAACAGCGCGCTGCTGGCCCTGCTCGAAGGGGGCAAGCCGCTCACCACGGTATTGGATGTCTGGGAAAATGAGCCGGCTATTAATACCGCGCTGCTGGCCAAAGTGGATATCGGCACCCCGCACATTGCCGGCTACAGCCATGACGGCAAACTCGCCGGCACCCGCATGGTGCGCGAGGCGCTCTCCCGCGCGCTGGGCCTGCCGGCTCTGCCAGACAGCGGGTGGGCGGAAGTTGCCGGCGCCGGGGAGGCTGCGACGAAGCGGGGCCCGCTTACCCTGTCGCCGCCGGCGAGCGGCAAGGATTCCACAGGCGACCTTGCCCAAATGGCGGATCTGCTGCTGCAGATGTACGACCCGCGGGCGGATGATCGCCGCCTGCGCGCCGCGGCGGAGGCGCAATTACCGCTGGCCCAGGGCTTTGACCGGCTGCGCCGGGAATATCCGCGCCGGCTGGAATTTTCCCACTATCGCGCCGGGGCAGCGGGCCTGGACAGCGAATCCCGCCGGCAACTGGAAATCCTGGGGCTCAAGTGGAACTGAAGAAACTCGGACTGGTGATCAACCCCTGGGCCGGTATCGGCGGCCCCGCCGGCCTCAAGGGCAGCGATGGTGCCGAAACCGTGCGCCGGGCCCTGCAGGCGGGTGTGGCGCCGCGGGCACAGCAGCGCGCCGCCGTCGCGCTGGAGGCCATACAGGTATTCCGCGACCGGGTAGAGATTCTCTGCTTTGCCGGCGATATGGGCGAGGATGCCGCCCGCGCTGCCGGCTTTAAAGTCGCTGTGATCGGTGCCGCAAGTGCCGAGCCGTCGACGCCGGAGGACAGCGAGCGCGCGGCGCGCGAAATCCGTGCCGCCGGCGCGGACCTGATTGTGTTCGTCGGCGGTGATGGCACCGCCCGCAATATGGTCAATGCCCTCGGGGCGGATTTTCCGGTGCTGGGCATTCCCGCCGGGGTGAAAATGCACTCCGCCTGCTTCGCCATCTCCCCCAGGGCCGCCGGCGAAGTGCTGCGGCGCCTGCTGGCGGCAGAACTGGTGGACCTGCGCGCACACGAGGTGCGGGATATCGACGAGAAGTCCTTCCGCGAAGGGCGGGTGAGTACCCGCTACTACGGGGAGCTGCTGGTGCCGGAAGAGGGGCACTTCGTGCAGGCGGTGAAAAATGCCGGCCGCGAGGTGGAGGAACTGGCGGTGGCTGATATCGCCGCGGAAGTCGTGGAAGAGATCGACCCCCAAACCCTTTATATTGTCGGCCCCGGCTCCACCACCCTGGCGGTGCTGAAGGCGCTGGGCTGCGATGGCACCCTGCTGGGGGTGGACCTGCTGCTGGACGGCCAGCTGCAGGCGAAAGATGTCAGCGCCCGCGAGATAGAAACAGCGCTGGCGGACCACAAGGGCCCGGCCAGGATTATTCTCACCGCCATCGGCGGTCAGGGGCATCTGCTCGGGCGCGGCAACCAGCAGTTGTCACCGGCGGTGCTGCGCGCCGTTGGCCGCGACAACCTGATCGTGCTGGCCACCAAGACCAAGATCACCGAACTTGGCGGCAGGCCGCTGCTGGTGGACAGCGGCGATGCGGAGCTGGACCGGCAGTGGAGCGGCTTTATCCCGGTAATTACCGGCTATCGCGATGCGATCCTGTACCCTTTAAGTAATGGCGATTTATAACGCGTTAGATAGCGACGGTTAATCACAGCGGTTGATACGGATTGACCGCCATATACAGTTGGAAGTGTTGATGATCTGGAAAGCCCTGCTGGAACAGGTACAGAGCAAGCTCGAAGAAGGCGGCACCGACAGCCGCCGTTTTTTTCACGGTCGCGGCCGCTGCTACGAGGGGCTGGAGCAGGTCTGCGTGGACAGCTTTCACCCGGCCCTCTTGGTCACCTTTTTTGAGCCCTATGAAGGCGAGGACGATCTCTGCCGGCAACTGTGGCAGATGGCCGAGCCCCACGGATATACCGGCGTCGCGGCACAGCGGCGCTACCTGCAGGGGGCGCCGGTGGAATGGCCGGCGGGTACGCCGGTAGCGGCGCCGCAGGCCCGGCGCGGTAATTTGAAGTTCCCGCTCACCTTTGCCCGGCAGAATGTGGGTTTCTTTCTCGATATCGAGCCCGGCCGCCGCTGGCTGGAAGAGCGGGTGCGGGAGCGTATAGACGCGGGTGAATCCCTGAAACTGCTGAACCTGTTTGCGTTTACCTGCGCATTCTCGGTGGTGGCGCGGGCCGCTGGCGAAGTTCAGGTGCTGAATATCGATGTGAATCGCGGGGTGCTGAACCGCGGCCGCGAGAACCATCTCTGCAATGGCCTGCCGCTCAAAGGCATCAAGTTTCTGCAGTTCGATGCCCTGCGGGAATTCAAACGCTTTGACCGCCGTGGGCCTTTCCAGCTGGCGGTGGTCGATCCGCCCACGCGCCAGAAAGGCCGCTTCGATGTGAGCGAGAATTACGAGAAGCTGCTGCAGTTGCTGCCCGCCTGCCTGGCCCCCGGCGCCGATCTGCTGATGGTGCTCAATTCACCGGCGCACAGCGAGGAACATTTCCGCGAGCTGATCGAGGGTGCCGACAGCCGCTACCGGGTGCTCGCGCGCCTGCCGCAGAACTCGGACTTCCCGGACCGGGACCCGGACGCGGCGCTGAAAATGCTGCATGTGCGCTTTGAGGATGCCGGTTAAGCGCGGTGAGGGGGTAAAACCGGCGGTAAATACAGGCAGGGAAAAATAGAAACGCGGGCAAAGAAGTCAGCTGACCGGCACCGATTGCCGAGCGTCGCCCGCCTGCTGCATCAGCTCCACCATCAGGGCTTCCAGTTGTGGCGAAGAGCCGTTTCTCACCGCGTCGTTAAGGCGCCGCGCATTACTGATGCCATCGCTGTTGCGGGTCACCAGCAGCAGGAAACTGTGATGGGTGAGGGTGGCTTCCTCAATGGCTTCCTCGCGCACCAGTTGCGAAAACTGGATATAGCCGGACTGGCGCAGCCAGGTCATGGCGCCGAGACATGCCAGGTGCCGGGGGGAGTGCAGGCCAAACTCATCCGGGGTGTCTGGTCCGGCGATATCTTCCACATACACGGTGCTGGGAGCCGGGAAACTGTTGAACAGCGCCAACAGTATTCTCCCGGCATCGCGGTAGAAATCGTGAATGTGCAGATCGTCCAGCATGGTGTTACTTCACTTCAGGCGTTTACAGCTTCAGGCAGAGTAATTTCAAGCACAGTAATTTTAACCAGAGTAGCGTTCGAGGAAGGCGCCCAGTCGCGTGATGGCATGCGACAGCTCATCGGCGCGGGGCAGAAACACGATGCGCAGATGGTCCGGAGCATCCCAGTGGAAGGCGGTTCCCTGCACCAGCAGGATTTTTTCCTCGCGCAGGAAATCCAGCACCAGCTTCTCATCGCTGTGGATTTTATGCTGGTCCAGATTCAGCCGCGGGAAAAGATAGATGGACCCCTCGGGTTTAACACAGCTCACTCCGGGAATCTCGTTCAGCATACGGTAGGCCAGGTCCCGCTGCTGGCGCAGGCGCCCGCCGGGTAATACCAGGTCCTGAATACTCTGATAGCCGCCGAGGGCGGTCTGTACCGCAAACATGGCGGGCACATTGCCGCAAAGCCGCATGGAAGCGAGGATGTCCATGCCTTCGATAAAGCCCTTGGCCCGCTGTTTGGCTCCGCTGATCACCATCCAGCCGGAACGGAACCCCGCCAGGCGATAGGATTTGGATAGCCCGTTGAAGCTCAGGCACAGCACATCCTCTGCCAGTCGGCCCAAGGGGGTGAACTCGGCATCGTCATAGAGGATCTTGCTGTAAATTTCGTCGGCAAAGATCACCAGGTCGTTGACCCGCGCCACCTCCACGATCTGCTCCAGCAGTTCGCGCGGATACACGGCCCCGGTGGGGTTGTTGGGGTTAATCACCACAATACCGCGGGTGCGCGGGGTGATCTTGGCCTTGATGTCATCGATATCCGGCAGCCAGCCCGCCTGTTCATCACAGCGGTACAGCACCGGATGGGCGCCGGTCAGATTGGTGGCCGCCGTCCACAGGGGATAGTTGGGCATCGGCAGCAGCAGCTCGTCGCCGTTGTTGAGCAGCGCCTGGGTGGACATGGAAATCAGCTCGGAAACGCCGTTGCCCAGATAGATATCGTCGATATCCACCCCTTTGATGCCCAGGGTCTGGCATTCCTGCATAATGGCTTTGCGCGCAGCAAACAGCCCTTTGGACTCCACATAGCCCTGCGCCTCGGCCAGATTGTGAATAACGTCCTGGATGATTTCATCCGGCGCGTTAAACCCAAATGGCGTGGGGTTGCCGATATTGAGCTTCAGAATACGGTGGCCTTCCTCTTCCATGCGGGAGGCTTGCTCCATCACCGGGCCGCGAATCTCGTAGCAGACGCCGTGAAGCTTTTCTGACTTGTGAATTTCCTTCATGGTATGGCGGTAACCCTCGGGGGCTTGTGCTGCGTATAAGCCCGAAGGTGGCTCCTACAGCTTGGCGATTTGGAGGATGGAGTATGTCAAAAGAAAAAGACGATAACTACTGGCGCGACAGGCTAACCCCGCAAGAATTTGACGTATGTCGGCTGGCGGGCACAGAGCGTCCGTTCAGCGGTGAGTATTGGAATTGCTTCGAGGATGGTATCTACCGCTGTCGCTGCTGTGGTGAGCCGCTGTTCAGTTCGGATTCCAAATTCGATGCCGGTTGCGGCTGGCCGAGCTTCGATGCCGAGGCCAGCCCCGGCGTGGTTGCCGAACGGCCGGACAACAGTCACGGCATGCAGCGGACCGAGATACTCTGTGCCAGCTGCGGTTGCCACCTCGGCCATGTATTCCCCGATGGCCCCACCGAAACCGGATTGCGCTACTGTGTTAATTCACTATCAGTAAAACTGGATCAGGCCGCCGGCCCTGATGACCATAAAGACCCGGCAGAGGAATAACAGAGGAATAACAGGGGAATAAAAAGGAACAACAGGAATAATGGTGGGGGAAGGATGAACGAAAGACACTGGAGTCGTTGGCTCTACCGTACCCAGGGGGTGTTGCTGCTGGTGATTTTTCTGGCGGCGCTGGCCTTGCGGCTGGAGCTGCTGCATTTCCGCAGCGTGTTTACCATCTTCCAATATGCAGGACTGACGGCGATTGCGGTGGCCCTTGTCAGTATTCTGGTGTTTATCTGGGGGCTGGTGAAGCGCCATGCCGATACCCGGCGGGCGGCCATCTGGGGCACCTTGCTCGGACTGCTGCCGGTGGCGGTGCCACTGCTGACGGTGGGGCCGGATAATTTCAATGTGCCGCCGATTCACGATATTTCCACCGACCTCAATAACCCTCCCCAGTATCGCGCGGTGGAGGCACTCCGCGCAGCGGATGACAACAGTGCCGAGTACGATGGCGAGGCGGTGGCGGCACAGCAGCGGCAAGCCGACATCTACGCCGATATCCAGCCGTTGATCCTGGAGGTTCCGGTGGAGCGGGCGACCGCTATGGCCGCAGCCGTGGCCGAAGACCTGGGCTGGCGGATCGTCGCCCGCGACGATGGCGCCGGACATCTGGAGGCGGTGGATCGCACCCCGTTGCTGGGTTTCAGCGACGACGTGGTGGTAAGAGTGACTGCGACTGAAAATGGCTCGCGGGTCGATGTGCGTTCCAGCTCCCGGGTCGGCATCAGCGATCTGGGTAAAAATGCCGAGCGCATCCGCCAGTTTCTGACAGATCTGGAGGCCCGTGTGGGGCAGCCGGGGTAGGGCGTGGCAGCATTGTCGAGGCCCCGCTGGGAATGGGGTAAGTGCCTGACTATAAAAGAAAAAAATAAGTAAAAAGTTAATGGGCAGGTGTTGACAGCCTCCCGGGTGCTACATAGAATGCGCCCCACTTCTGACGCAGAGCGGAGCTATGCAGCGCCAGCGAAATCTGAGGAAGTAAATCTGGGTCCCCTTCGTCTAGAGGCCTAGGACACCGCCCTTTCACGGCGGTAACAGGGGTTCGACTCCCCTAGGGGACGCCACTGCGGGAATAGCTCAGTTGGTAGAGCGCAACCTTGCCAAGGTTGAGGTCGCCGGTTCGAACCCGGTTTCCCGCTCCAATTTTTCGTCGCGAGCCGTATACGGTTTCGATACGAAGCGCCGAGGGGTAACCCGAGGCAATGCCACGGCAGTGTGGCAGCCACTGGTCCATGGTTTTATGCCTAGAGGCCAGAGCAAGTTTTCTGTCCCCATCGTCTAGAGGCCTAGGACACCGCCCTTTCACGGCGGTAACAGGGGTTCGACTCCCCTTGGGGATGCCAATGCAGCGGGGTTGCTTCGGCGGCCCCGCGACAAAGGATCGCGGGAATAGCTCAGTTGGTAGAGCGCAACCTTGCCAAGGTTGAGGTCGCCGGTTCGAACCCGGTTTCCCGCTCCAAACGAGAAGCCGCTCGCAGGAGCGGCTTTTTTAGTGCGAATCGACTGCTGCGATTCGCGCTTATGCCACGGCAGTGTGGCAGCCACTGGTCCATGGTTTTATGCCTAGAGACCAGAGCAAGTTTTCTGTCCCCATCGTCTAGAGGCCTAGGACACCGCCCTTTCACGGCGGTAACAGGGGTTCGACTCCCCTTGGGGATGCCAATGTAGCGGGGTTGCTCCGGCAGCCCGGCGACACCGGATCGCGGGAATAGCTCAGTTGGTAGAGCGCAACCTTGCCAAGGTTGAGGTCGCCAGTTCGAACCTGGTTTCCCGCTCCAAATAAAAAAGCCGCTCAACCGAGCGGCTTTTTTATTTTCGGTGGCTTTTCCCGTGCCGCCAGAGCTTTCTCCCCGCGCCTTCTAGTTTGCTGCCGGCGTTGCTCACTACTTCTCTGTCTCTCTCCGCCTTTCAACACCTTTCCGCACGATTACTCACCGGCTTTGGGCTTGGGCGGTGATTTGTCGCTCGCTTGCTGCGCGAGAGTTACCCTATGGGGAGGCCGTGCCCACCTATACTTACCGCCGCATCCAGGCCGCCGGACGATCGCAGCTTGTTAGCAAGGGCGTTGTCGGTATTGGCCGGTTACCGCGGCCGGAGCTTGGATTAAGTGGCCTCTCTACGCCGGGCTGGAGCTGGAGCCATACAGGGGGCGCTCAGAGGGGGTCGGTAATCCCCATGATTTGTCCGGTTGCAATATGGGGGGCAAGCGCGTTGAATATGCGGCCTCAACTCCGGAGGAAGAGATGACAGCAGCGCTTTCCATCAGCAACCTGCAGAAAACTTACGAGAACGGTTTCCAGGCATTGAAAGGCATCAGTTTTGAGGTGCAGCCCGGGGACTTCTTTGCCCTGCTGGGCCCCAATGGCGCCGGCAAATCCACCACCATCGGTGTTATCTGCTCACTGGTGCGCAAGACCGGCGGCAGTGTGTCGATTTTCGGGATCGATATCGACCGGGACTTTGCCGCCGCCAAGCAGATGCTGGGCGTGGTGCCGCAGGAATTCAATTTCAGCCAGTTCGAGAAAGTCTTCGATATCGTTGCCACCCAGGGTGGTTTCTACGGCATGCCCCGCAAGCTGGCGGAGGAGCGCACCGAGAAGTACCTCAAGCAGCTGGGTCTGTGGGACAAGCGCGCTGTACAGGCGCGTATGCTGTCCGGCGGAATGAAGCGCCGCCTGATGATCGCCCGGGCGCTGATTCACGAGCCGAAACTGTTGATTCTCGACGAGCCTACCGCCGGGGTGGATATTGAGCTGCGCCGCTCCATGTGGACTTTCCTGGAGGAGATCAACCGCCAGGGCACCACCATTATCCTGACCACCCATTATCTGGAAGAGGCGGAGAGCCTGTGTCGCAATATCGCCATCATCGACAAGGGCGACATTATCGAGAACACCTCCATCCGCTCGCTGCTGAAAACCCTGAACCGGGAGGTGTTTATTCTCGATGTGCGGGATGCGCTGCAGTCCTGCCCGGACCTGGGGCGTTTTGACGGCCGCCTGGTGGATGAAAACAGCCTCGAAGTGACCGTGGAGAAAGGGCAGTCCCTCAACGACCTGTTTACCCGTCTCGGCGAGCAGGGGGTTGCGGTGGTGAGCATGCGCAATCGCGCCAACAGGCTGGAGGAGCTGTTTGTCTCCCTGCTGGCCGACGCCAAGAAAGAGGGGGATAAGTGATGAGCCCGAGCACACTCTGGATTGCGTTCAGCACGATCTTCCGCCGCGAGGTCCGCCGCTTTACCCGTATCTGGCCGCAGACGCTGGTGCCGCCGGTGATCACCATGTCCCTGTATTTTGTGATCTTCGGTTCACTGATTGGCCGGCGCATCGGTGAGATGGGCGGCTTCTCCTATATGGAGTTCGTGGTGCCGGGCCTGATCATGATGGCGGTCATCACCAACTCCTATTCCAATGTGGCGTCGTCTTTTTACAGCGCCAAATTCCAGCGCAATATCGAGGAGCTGCTGGTAGCCCCAATCCCCAACTGGGTCATCATGGCCGGCTATGTACTGGGCGGTGTGGCCCGGGGGCTGATTGTGGGCTTTGTGGTGACGATCATCGCACTGCTTTTCACCGCCCTGGAGGTGCAGCACCTGGCTCTGACCATCGCGATCGTCTTCCTGGCGGCGGTGTTGTTTTCCCTGGCGGGCTTTATCAATGCCATATTCGCCAACAGCTTCGATGATATTTCCATTATCCCCACGTTTGTGCTGACGCCGCTCACCTACCTCGGTGGGGTGTTTTACTCCATTGAGCTGCTGTCGCCCTTCTGGCAGGGGCTCTCCAAGCTCAACCCGGTGCTGTATATGGTGAATGCCTTCCGCTATGGCGTACTGGGTGTTTCGGATATCAACGTCGCCTGGGCCTTTGTGGGCGTGTTGGTCTTTATTGCGCTGCTGTCGGGCTGGGGGTTGCACCTGATGAGCCACGGCAAGCGCCTGCGCCACTGAGCGGAAATCCTGATGGAACGTGACGACTGGAAGGGCCTGCCCCTGGGGCAGGAGACCGAGTACGAATTTAACTACAACCCCGCCCTGTTGCAGCCTATTCCCCGTGCCATTTCGCGGGCGCATCTGGGGCTGGGCGACAGCCTGCCGTTTGCCGGCGTGGACGAGTGGTGGGGCTTTGAACTCTCCTGGCTCAACCCCAAAGGCGTGCCGCAGGTGGCCGTTGGCCGCTTTACCTTCCCCCACAGCAGTCCGGCGATGGTGGAGTCGAAATCCTTCAAGCTCTACCTGAACTCGCTCAACCAGACGCAATTTGCCGACTGGGAGACAGTGCGCGGCATGTTGCAGCGGGATCTCAGCGCGGCTGCGGGTGGGCCTGTGTCCGTGGCGCTCTATGGCGTCGAGGACGCCGCGCTGGCGGTGCAGAAGCCGCAGGGTTTCTGTCTCGACCAGCTGGATATCGAGGCGCGCCAGTACCAGCCGGATGCCTCGCTGCTGAAACTGGCCCCCGCCGGCGGCGAGGTGGCCGAGCAGCTCTACAGCCACCTGCTGCGCAGTAACTGCCCGGTGACCGGGCAGCCGGACTGGGCCACGGTGTGCATCGATTATCGCGGCCCCGCGCTGGACCGCGAGGCGCTGCTCGCCTATGTCATTTCCTTCCGCGAGCATCAGGACTTTCACGAGCACTGTGTCGAGCGGATCTTCTGTGACCTGCAGAAGCTGGCCACCTTTGGGGAATTGACTGTCTGCGCCCGTTACACCCGGCGCGGTGGCCTGGATATCAACCCGCTGCGAACCACTGGCAAAAACATGGGGCTGCCGCCCCGCTTCGCCCGCCAGTAGCCGGTAGCGAGCCGGCGCCTGTCAGGCGCTGGCTTTTCCTTTCCGCCGCCCCGTCAATCTCTCCGCGCTGGCCTCATCTGCTCCCCCATCAACCGCCGCTGGCCCTTGCCGCTTAATCCCCCGGCGCATCGCTCCCGGCGCCGCAGCGACTAGGCTTGTAAAAGACAGCAGTTGTAGTTTGCATACGAGGTGACGCTAATGGCGAAGGCAAAGTCGGCAAAGGCTTCCGGAAAAACCATGACCATCCTTGGCGCGGTCACGATCATTCTGGGGATTTTCGCCCTGTTGGTGCCGAACCTCACCGGCTTTTCGATCGCGCTGCTGATCGGCATGCTGGTGCTGGCCGGGGGCGTTTTCAGGCTGTTCTGGGCATTGCAGGCGGGCAGTTTCGGCAAGGGGCTGCTGGGGGCAGGGCTGGGCCTGCTGACCATCCTCGCGGGGTTGGTTCTGCTGTTTAACCCGGTGCTGCTGTCCGGGGTGTTGACGGTTGTGCTCGCGCTCTATTTCATCGTCGACGGTATCGCCGAGCTGGCGGCCGGCTTTGGTACTACTGGCGCTAGTTCCGGGGGGCGGGGCTGGCTGCTGTTTGGCGGTGTGGTCTCCATCCTGCTCGGTGTGATGCTGTGGATGCAGTTCCCCTTTTCCGGTATCTGGGCGCTGGGCATCCTGTTCGGCATCAAGCTCTTTTTTGTCGGCATGATCATGATTGCCGGCGGCAGAGCGCTGCGGGCCTGAGGCACAGGGCTGTCCGCAGCTCCGTTTTCCCGAACGTGAAAGGTGGTCGGAGTTTGGTAATGGCTCTGTACAGATGGGAGCGCTGGGCGCTCCCGGCCATGATGCCGGGGCGGGTCGGGTCGGTGCAGGAGTAGAGCGGAAGGAGAAGGGGACGGCGCTTACATCACCTCCCTGGTTGCATCACCTTCCTAGTTACATCACCTTCCGCTTGACGCGATCAACAGCCTTTTCCAGTGAGCGCAACACCTTTTCCCGGTCGTAATTGCGGATTTTCTCCAGGTCCACATGCATGGAAAAGCCCTGCGCGTGCTCCTCCAGGTAAGTGCCTTGCCCGCTCAGGTTCTTGCGCAGGTCAGTAATCTGGTACACCTTCACCGGGGTGCTGACCCCCTTCAGGTTGACCAGGCCGCGGTCCCGGCACATGACGGAATGCTGAATCAGCGACCAGGTCTCGTGGCTGATCAGAATCTCCCCGGGGTCGGCCGCCCCTTCGAGGCGCGCGGCCAGATTCACATGGGTGCCCATCACCGTGTAGGACTTGTAGTTGACCGTGCCGAAAATCCCCACGGTGCAGTAGCCGGTATTGATGCCCATGCGGACTTCCAGGGTGCGGGTAATGCCTTTGCTAACCCACTCCTGCTGCATCTCCCGCACACGCTGGCGCATCGCCAGAGCCATGGCGGCACAGCGCAGGGCGTCTGATTTTGGCCCCTTGCTCTCGTCATCGCCGAAAACCACCATCACCGCATCGCCAATAAACTTATCGATGGTGCCGCCATACTGGCCGGCGATTCGGGCCATCTCCGACAGGTAGCCATTCAGCAGCTCGGTAAAGGTATCGGCCTCCAGCTCCTCGGTCAGCTGGCTGAAATCCTTGATGTCGGAAAAGAATACTGTCAGCAGCTTTCTCTCCGTGACCAGCTTATTCTCTTTACCGTTGGTTACCGCCCGCCACAGGCGCTGGGGCAGGTACTTGGACAGCGTATAAGTGCGCATCTTGTGGACATGCTGTTTGGCCGCCAGGGCCTGATTCTCCGCCCTGAGCTTTGCCACCTGCTTGTGGGTATAAAAGACATAAGCGCAGAAATAGGTGAATACGCCGATCAGACTCGCCGCGCTGATGCTCAGGTCCACATTCACCATCAGGGCCGGTTTGTGGATCATGTAGCCGACGCCGACTCCCAGCAGCAGGCCGGTGTTGTGTTCAAACCAGCGCTTGCCGCCACCCACAGCCAGGGCATTGAACTGCACCATGGTCACAAGCAGCAGGGTAGGCAGAAGGCTGAAATTGGTCAGCGCGATGGCCACACCGATCAGCGTCGCGTCGATAAAAGAGAGCCTGCGCTGTAGCGGCGCCTCTTGCTCCTCTGTGGCGCGGCTGGAAACCAGGAAAGCGATGCCGAGGTAACAAAGCAGCAGCAAGGCCGCGCCCAGGGGCAAGGACTTGCTCAGATCTCCCCAGGGAGCAGACCAGTTAGCGCCATTGACAAGGGTGCTCGCCGCAGTAAAGCAGACAAGAGCGCGAAAATACGAAGGGTAACGGGAGTCGATATCCCACTCGGAAGATTGCTCTGGATGGTCCTGCATGGGCTTGATAGCTTGTCCAAGAGTAAGTACGGCGATTGATGGACGTCTGGCGCCTTCGGTGGGGTCACACCCCGATTTATTCTTGTGGCGCTCTTCACAGACAATTCCGTACCAGTCTACTCCTGGCGGGATGATAATGCGACAGCTTGGACGCTCAGTCCCAAAGCGGGCAGGGCGATGAGGGTGGCGCGCCCATGGGTTAGAATGCCGCCCCTGATAACCAGCATATGAGGCCGGAGGACAGGACCAATGGATGCACTGGAAGCTCTTCATAACCGCGTATCCGTGGGCAAGCTGACGGAACCGGCCCCCAGCGAGAGCCAGCGCGAAAATATCTTCCGCGCCGCCCTGCGCGCCGCCGACCACGCCGGTCTGCGCCCCTGGCGCTTCCTGCAAATCGAGGCCGAGGCACGCCGCCACCTGGGGGAACTCCTCCTGCGGGCAGCGGAAACCGAGCAGGGCGGCGCGCTGGATGAAGCCAAGCGCGACAAAACCCTCGCCATGCCCCTGCGGGCGCCCCTGGTGCTGGTGGCCATCACCCGGCTGCAGAGCCACCCCAAGGTCCCCCACCACGAACAGCACCTGTCCACCGCCGGCGCAGTGCAGGCCATGCTCACCGCCGCCTATGCCCAGGGCATCGGCGCCTACTGGCGCACCGGCCCGCTCGCCTACAATCCGCTAGTGGCGCAGGGCCTGGGTTTGGCCGGCAATGAACGCATCGATGGCTTCATCTACCTCGGCACCCCCGCCAAAAGCCCCCGCCAGCCCCCAGACCTGGCCACCAGCAGCTTTTTTTCACACTGGAAAGCCCCCTAAGGGTTGCACCCATCGCCGGCTTTCTGTAAAGTTCGCGCTCGCTGGACGGGAGCTATGTTCCTGATTAGCAAAGCAATTTTCCCGAGTGGCAAGCGCCAAGAGAAAATTGCGGCAGACGTGCCGGGCACCTTCAGGCAGAGGTAAAAGCCCAAAACGTGACAATCAGTTTCGGTGAGGTGTCCGAGTGGTCGAAGGAGCACGCCTGGAAAGTGTGTATGTCGCAAGGCATCGAGGGTTCGAATCCCTCCCTCACCGCCATTAAACAAAAAAGCCCGGCAATAGCCGGGCTTTTTTGTTTAATCGAGCCGTGTCGAGGGGGACTAGGATTAGAACCCCCTTCGAGCCGGAGGCAGCGCAGCTGCCGGAGACCAGCGAGCGCAGCGAAGCTAATCCCATTGGCGGCCTTGCGTTGGCCCTGTCGATACTCTGTGAGAAGCCCGGCTATTGCCGGGCTTTTTGTTTAATCGACGTGTGTCGAGGGGGACTAGGATGAGAACCCCCTTCGAGCCGGAGGCAGCGCAGCTGCCGGAGACCAGCGAGCGCAGCGAAGCTAATCCCATTGGCGGCCTTGCGTTGGCCCTGTCGATACTCTGTGAGAAGCCCGGCTATTGCCGGGCTT